>DYIH01000311.1 GCA_020723785.1 Thermaerobacter marianensis | reverse complement strand
TCCAACTGGTCAGCGAGGGCCTGTCCAACCGGGAGATCGCCGAGCGTCTTTACATCGCCGAGAACACGGTCAAAAACCACCTGCGCAACATCCTGGAAAAGATGCATATGCAGAATCGGGCGCAGGCCGTGGCCTTCGCGATCAGGCAGGGGTTGCTGGAAGAAAGGAAGTAAGGGTTTCCGCACCGGCGGCGCCATGGATGAAGGCGCGCCCTGTGGCCCAAAGTATGGGCTACAGGGGGAATGCGGCCTTGGCTCGGATCATCGCCTTGTTCGATTCGTACGAAACGGCGCACCGCGCCGCCCAGCACCTCATCCGTGAGGGTTTGCCGGCCCGGGTGACCTATCTTCTCGAGGAAATGGGCCAGGGGGCCGACAGCGTTGTCGGGGTATCCCCCAGGTTGGAGAGGGAGGACCGGGTGCCCTCGGGGCTTGATGTCGCCGCCGGGCCGCGGACCATAACCGCGCCCACCTTTGCCCTGTCCGGCGCCGACAGCCTGGTGGCCTCGCCGACGCTGGAGGAGCGCCTGCGGGAACTGGGGCTCGAGGACGGCCAGATCCACCGGCTGTTGGAACAGGTTGCGGACGGCGGCGTGGCGGCGGTGTTCCGCTTCGACGGGCCGGCGGAGGAGGCGATGGCCCTGCTGTCCGAGCGCGGCGCCCGGGCCGTCGAGCAGGTCTTCAGTCGAATTCCTCGGGTTTGACTGGCGGGTAGTCGGGCCGGCCCCGGGGGTCGTCGTGGACCGGCTGCCCGGTATCATAGAGTTCGCCCAGCGTCACCAGCTTGTAACCCCGCTCCCGCAGGCCCCGGATCACCGCCGGCAGGGCCTGGTGCACTTGCCGCGAGGAATCGCTGGCGTGGAAGAGGATGATGGCGCCGGGGAACGCCTGGTCGAGGACGCGGCGGGTCATGTAGTCGGCGCCGGGGTTCTTCCAGTCCAGGCTGTCCACCGACCATATCACCGTTTCGTAACCGAGTTCCCGCGCCGTGTCCACCACCAGGTCGTCGTAATCCCCGTTGGGCGGCCGGAAGAAGCGGGCTTCCCGGCCGCTGACCTCCTTGAGGATGCGGTGGGCGGAGGCGATGTTCTGGACGATGCCCCCCTTGTCGAACCGGCTGAGGTTCTCGTGCTCCTGGCCGTGGCTGGCGATCTCGTGGCCGCCGGCAACGATCGCCCGGACGATTTCCGGGTGGTGCTTGGACCAGGGGCCGGACAGGAAGAAGGTCGCCTTGACCCCTTGCTCCTTCAGGATGGAAAGCACGCGGGGCGCGGTTTGGGAGCCCCAGCTGATGTCGAAGGTTAGGGTCACGGCCTTCCCGGCGGGCCTCACGTAGAAGAGGGGCATCTTGCCGGAACGCGCGGCGACCGTTGAGATTTGTTCGAAGACCGGTTGTTCCGGCTGCTCCATGAAGTAGAGGTAAACGGCCACCAGCAGCCCCGCCAGGACCAGGGTGACCCGCTTGTAGGTCAGGTGGAGCATGGGCCGTTCACTCCCCTCTGGGGCGCCCGCCGCGGGACGCGCCGCGAAGGCACCCCGCCTATGTTTATGAACGCCGTGCCAAAGGATGCCGCCGGGTTTTGTCCGCAAAAGATATGCCTGCAGGAGG
>DYIH01000011.1:17611-17947 GCA_020723785.1 Thermaerobacter marianensis | reverse complement strand
GCGCACTACCTTGGGGTGGTAGGGGTCGTGGGTTCAAATCCCGCCAGCCCGACCAGTCTTATTCTCCTGGCCAGGCACCGAAGTCCACCCGGATTCATCCCCGCTTGCCGCAGGAAAACGCCAGCGTTCCTGGCAACCACCCATTCCCCCCCTTTGGAGCCTGTCGCATATAAGGTGGGGCCGCCCAATCCTGCTCCATATTGTTAATTAATTCCATATCGTTTATAATGGCGATCATGGAGAAGCGGCGTGATGCCGGTATCACTGTTCCATTCCTGACGACAGGGGAGCGAGGGCATGGTGGTTTTGGCCAAGGCACGCGATGCATGGTGTCGG
>DYIH01000011.1:760-17591 GCA_020723785.1 Thermaerobacter marianensis | reverse complement strand
TTTGGCGTGCCCAGGAGGGGCAGGCGATGATGGAGACGGTTCTCACCCTCCCAATCATCCTCTGGCTGTTCCTGGTCGTCATCGGGCTGGGGCACATGCTCTACGCCCAGATGGTGGTGGTGCTGGCGGCTGACCATGGGGGCCGGGAGGCTGCAATCGTCTGTGGCCAAGAAGGATTGTACCCGGGCCAGCGGCAGGACAGGGTGAGCCAGGCCGTGACCAACGTCATGACCGGCAACCTGAAACAGGGCGGGACCGTGGCGATGACGTCATGTTCACCGGCAAACGGTTCTGTGACCGTGGAGGTAAACTATCCCTATACCGTGATCGTGCCGGGCCTGGCGCCAATCTTCCCCGGCGGCTCGACGGCCCTGAACCATAAAACCGTCTTCAGGATCGAGCACCAATGAGAATGCGCTCCGGTTGGATAAATCGAGCGGGATGGATCGTAGAGGCTCTGGCATCCGACCAACAGGGCCAGTCGTCGGTGCTGCTGGTGCTCGCCCTGCCGGCGCTGTTGCTGATGGCCGCCCTCATGCTGAACACCGGTCTGGGAATCCTGCAGAAGCTGGTGTTGCGGGGGGCGGTGGACGCGGCGGCCCGGGCGGCGGCCGACGCTTATGACCGGGGCAGGTGGAATTATTGCCAGGTTCTTATCGAAAAGGATCGGGCGGCGTTGCTCGCTGACGAATACTTGAAGCGGAACATGCCCCAGGCCCGGCTGGTCTCGATCGAAGTCAGCAACGACCCGCGCGGGAGCCGGGCAACCGTCACCGTTACCGGGGCGGTTGACGTACCGGTACTCATGCCCGGACTGATCGGCCACCCGGGCAACCGTATGACCATACGATCAAAGACCGCCACGACACGCACCGCGTCCGGATGCGGGCAAGCCGGTGGCGCGGAGGCGTCATAACCGGCCCGACGTTCCTCTACATTAAAACGCCAACTGTTGATGTGGGGGGATGGCCGTGGCGACGGCGTTCGGCCGGGCGTGGATACGGGCGGTCGGTATGCTGGTTTCGTTTGGCTTGCTCGCCTTGCCGGCCGGTCTGGGCGGGTGTGCGCGCCGCACCGCGGGACCGGACGCGGCGCCGGGCGGGACCATCGCCATCGCCACGCAGAGCCCGTTGATCGGTCCCCTGTCCCCTCTGGGGCGGGGGATAGCCGATGGCGCCCGCCTGGCGGTCGAGGAAAACCGGGAGCGCTTCCGGCTCCTGGGTTTCGATCTGGAGTTGGTGGCATATGACGATGCCGACCCGGGACAGGGGATCGCCAACGCCGAACTGATCCTCGCCGACCGGCGCATCCTGGGGGTTGTCGGCCACCTGAATTCCGAGACGGCCATCCCGGCATCGGAGAAATACAACCAGGACGGGCTGGTTTTGGTGTCGCCGGCCAACACCGCCGTGGAGTTGACGGAGCGGGGCCTGCCGACGGTCAACCGGCTGGTGGCGAGGGACGACGCCCAGGGCCGGGCGGCGGCGGCCTTCGCCGCCGGGAGGTTGAGGGTCCGAACCGCCTACGTCGTGCATGACCGCACAACATACGGGCAGGGGCTGGCCGACGCCTTCAAGGCGGCCGCCGAGGGGCGAGGCGTGCAGGTGAAGGGCTACAGGGGCATTGTGCGGGGGCGGACGTCGTTCATCGAATTGGTGGAAGAGGTGACGCGCCTGGGGCCGGAGCTGATCTACTTCGCCGGCATGCCCGGTGACGGCGGACGCCTGTTGCGCGCCCTGCGCGGCGCCGGCTTCAAGGGAATCTTCCTCGGCGGTGACGCCGTCGGCACGCGCGAGATGGTCCGGGCCGCCGGGGACGTCGCTTCGGCAGTCTACTTCACGTCCGTTGTGACCCCTTTGCATGTTACGGACCCCGGCCGCCGTTGGGCCGAGCGCTACCGCGCCCGCTTCGGTGACGCCCCGGAAGCTTACGCCGCGGTCTCATATGACGCGGCGCGCATCCTCCTGCAAGGAATCGAGGAGGCCATCCGTGACGGGGGTGGGCGTCGGCCGACGCGGGCCCAGGTGAGCCGGGTTGTGCGCCGGACGCGTGACTTCGAGGGGATTGCCGGTCGCGTCGCCTTCGACGAGCGGGGCGATAACCGCTTCGCCACTCCCGAGTCGATTCGCGTCTATGTCTTTCGCCGAAAAGGCATCTAAGGCCATCGAGGTGAAGCGTATTTTGGCGGCCCCACCTCTGTGCAGTAGGCTCCAAGACAACAATTGACGAACATTCCTGCCCCAGCGTCCGCAACGATTCGATATAATTAAATGAGCAAAACGGGGTTTGTTTTCAGTTAACCATCGGGTAACCATCGGGCCGGACGCGCCACGGACGGGTTGCGGTGCTGTCGGCGGGAGGGAGAGCGTTGCGCATTTTGGGTCTGCGAGTGCCGGTGGTCGTTTCTGTCTTCGCCCTCGGTCTCGGTAGCCTTTTCGGCTTCAATTACGTTTACCAGTACAGCCGGGTGGATCAGCCTCTGAGCCGCTTCTATTCCAGCCGCCAGGAGGTTGTCGAGCACAGGGTCGTCGATCGGGGCGGTCAGGTGGCCGTCACGTTGCGCCTGGGGCCGGTGCCGAACCTGAGGGAGGCCTATCTGGCGCTGGAGAAGGGGACGCTTGGTATCCTGGGGAATCGCCCGTTCCGGCTGGAGATCAGTGATAACCGGGACGCCCGGCTGGTCGACGACTACTACCGTTTGCATTATTCGCTGCAGGAAGCCCTCAGCACCGGCCAGTTCAGCGCCATGTCCCGCAACGTCGCCGACCAGGCCCGCGCCCTGGGGCTGGAGGACGCCCGCGTTTTCGTCGACGAGCGTTATATATATGTCCAATTACGGCGGGGCGCTATCTTTATGAACTCCTGTCGCGCGGCGGGGCCAGGGCGGGAGACCTGGAACCGAAAGGGGGCCGCCGGGGATGAGCAAGGAAATCGGCGTCGGTCTCGGCCTGGCGGCCGTCATCTTTCTGTTCGCGCAAGGGGTCAACCTGCTGCCGGTCGTGATCATGGCGGCTCTCCTTTTCCTGCTCTTCCGCACCGCCGGCCTGCCCGGTCTCGACCGTCGCTTCATCTCCGTCGGCGGCGGCTCATCCTGCTTGCCGCAGGTGACCTTCGACGACATCGGGGGCCAGGCGGCCGCCAAGAAGGAGTTGCTGGAGGCCCTGGACTTCGTGGCCAACCAGGACGCCGTCAAACACCTGGGCATCAGGGCGATCAAGGGCATCCTGCTCACGGGTCCGCCGGGCACGGGCAAGACGCTGCTGGCCAAGGCGGCGGCCAATTACACCAACTCGGTGTTCCTGGCCGCCTCCGGGTCGGAGTTCATCGAGGTGTACGCTGGCGTCGGCGCCCAGCGGGTGCGGGAGCTGTTCCGCCGGGCGCGGGACCAGGCGCGGCGCGAGGGCAAGCGGAGCGCCATCGTCTTCATCGACGAGATCGAGGTCATGGCCGGCCAACGCGGCAAGCACCACAGCCACATGGAGTACGACCAGACCCTGAACCAGCTCCTTGTCGAAATGGACGGCCTGTCGGTGGACGACGAGGTGCGGGTGCTGGTGGTCGGCGCCACCAACCGGGGCGACCTGCTCGACGAGGCCCTGTTGCGGCCTGGCCGCTTCGACCGGGTGGTGCGGGTGGAACTGCCCGACAGGGAAGGGCGTCATCAGATCCTGGCCCTGCACACCCGCAACAAGCCGCTGGCCGACGACGTGGACCTCGACCAGATCGCCAGGGAGACCTTCGGCTTCTCCGGCGCCCACCTCGAGAGCCTGGCCAACGAGGCGGCGATCCTGGCCATGCGCGCCGGCGAGGCGGAGATTCGCCAGCGCTACTTCATCGAGGCCATTGACAAGGTGATCATGGGGGAGAAACTGGACCGGCGGCCGGCCAAGGAGGAACGCTACCGCATCGCCGTCCACGAAGCGGGCCACGCGCTGGTGGGCGAACTCCTGCGGCCCGGGTCGGTGTCGAGCATCACGGTTGCTTCCCGCGGGATGGCCCTGGGTTTCGTGCGCCAGGCCCCGGGCGACGATATGTACCTGTACACCAAGGACTACCTGGAGGATGAGATCTGCCGCTGCCTGGCGGGCACGGTGGCCGAGCAGGTGGTCCTGGGCAGCCGCAGCACCGGAGCCGCCGGCGACTTCCAACAGGCGATGGGCTTGGCCTGGCGACTGGTGGCCGGCGGGATGTCCCGGCTGGGCGTCGTCAGCGAGGAGACGCTACCGGAGGCGTTGCGTCACAGGGTTCTGTCGGAGATCATGGCCGAGCAGGAGGCCCGCGCCACCCGGCTCGTCGAGGAGCGAAGGCATCTCCTCAAGGCGGTGGCAACGCGGCTCGTGGAGCATGAATCCCTGACCGGCGACGAGTTGCGGAACCTCTTGAACGGGCAGGGGGTCGCCGCCGGTCAGTTGTCGCTTCTGGATGCCGGATCAACGGCGGCGGCGGGCGCCGGCGGCCCGGACTCCGCCGGTGATGACCCCGGCACGGGTGCGTTTGGCGCCGGCGGCCTGGCGGGTGCGAGTGAGGCCGCCGCCGCGGCCGGTTAGGTGCGAGGAGGACGGGCGGACGGGCTGGAACGATACGCACGCCGGATCGTCGCGACGATCCGGCGTTTTGCTAATGCGGGTCTTGAAGCAGGAGAGGGGTTGGCCGGTGGTTGCGGAAATACTTGCAGTGGGGACCGAACTGCTTCTGGGGCAGATCGTCAACACCAACGCCCGGTTTTTGGCCGAGTCGCTGGCCCGGCTGGGTATTGACGTCTACTACCAGACGGTGGTGGGGGACAACCTGCGTCGGGCGGCGGCCGCTTTTCGCCAGGCCTTGGGCCGTTCGGACCTGGTTGTGTCCAGCGGCGGGTTGGGGCCGACCGAGGACGACCTGACGCGGGAAGCGGTGGCCGATGCGCTGGGCCTGCCGCTCGAGGAGGACGAAGCCGCCCGCGGCGTGGTCGAGGCCTACCTCACCCGTCGCGGCCTGCCCCTGTCCGGGGGCCAGCGCCGCCAATGGTCGCTGCCGCGCGGAGCGCGGGCCCTGGCCAATGAGGCCGGTTCGGCGCCGGGCTTCATCGTCGAACAAGGTGGCAAAGCGGTCATCTGCCTGCCCGGCCCGCCATCGGAGTTGGTTCCCATGTTCCGGCGCCACGTCGCCCCCTATCTCGAGGCGCGTCCGGACCGTGGCGGCGTAATCCTCCTGCGGGTGCTGCACGTGAGCGGCGTCGGCGAAGCCGCCGTGGAGGAGCGGGTGCGCGACCTGCTCTCGGGGCGGACGAACCCGACGGTCGCCCCCTGCGCCCGGCCGGGCGCCGTCTCCCTGCGGATCACGGCCAAGGCGGCGGACGAGGCTACGGCACGGGCCATGATCGCCCCGGTGGAGGCCGCCGTGCGGGAACGCCTCGACCCATGGGTCTTCGGCGTCGACGAGGAGACGCTGGAGGGGGAGGTCGGCCGCCTGCTGCGCGCCCGGGGCCTGACCCTGGCCCTGGCCGAATCCTGCACGGGCGGTCTGATCGGCCACCGGATCACCAACATCCCCGGAAGCTCGGACTACTTCCTGTTCGGGGCCGTGGTCTACTCCAACCGGGCCAAGGAGGCGATCTTGGGGGTGCCGGGCGAGACCCTGCGGCGGTGGGGCGCCGTCAGCCGCCAGACCGCGGTGGCCATGGCCGAGGGGGTGCGGCGGGCCGGCGAGGCCGACGTCGGGGTCGCCACCACCGGTATCGCCGGCCCCGGGGGCGGCACCCCGGAAAAGCCGGTGGGCACCGTCTACTTCGGCCTGGCGGCGCCGGAAGGCGCCTGGTGGCACCACCGGGTCTTCACCGGCGAACGGGAGACGATCAAACAGTGGGCCGCCCAGGAGGCGCTGACCCTGTTGCGCCTCTACCTGGCGGCGCCGCGGACCCTGGACGGGTTCGCCCGGCGGTGGGACGGCTGATGGCCGACGCCATATTCAGCCTCGAAGGGGTCTCCTTCGCCTATCCCGGTGGCCGGGCGGTGCTGGCCGGGGTGGACCTGGGGATCGGGGAAGGGGAGTTCGTCCTGGTCCGAGGCCCATCCGGCGCCGGGAAATCCACCCTCCTCCGGCTGCTGAACGGTCTGCTCGTGCCTGCCGCGGGGGTGGTCCGATTCCGTGGGCGGCCCCTGGCCACCTATGATCCGACGCGCCTGCGCCGGCGGGTGGTGTACCTGCAGCAGACGCCGGTGATGGCCGAAGGCACGGTGGGGGACAACCTCCTCCTTCCGTTCCGCTTCCGGTCGTCCGACCGGGCGGCGCCGCCGGCAGCCGACGAATTGGCCGGCCTGTTGGCGGCCGTCCGCCTGGACGGGGTCGGGCTGGAGGATGCCGCCGACCGCCTCTCCGTCGGCCAGCGGCAGCGGCTGGCCCTGATCCGCGCGCTGCTCCTGGGGCCTGAGGCCTTGCTGCTGGACGAGCCGACGGCCGCCCTCGACCCGGAATCGCGCCAGGTCGTGGAGGAGCGGCTGGTCGCCCTGCACCGGGAGAGGGGGGTGACGGTCGTTCTGGTCACCCATGCCGGGGAAGCGCCCGCCGGCGTCCGACCGCGGGTTCTGTGGGTGGAGGGGGGCGCCGTCCGGGAGCGGGCGGCCGGGCGGGGTTGCGCCGAGGGGGTGGGGACATGAACGCCGTGGATATCTCACCCCTGGGCCTGGCGGCGACCCTGGCCTTCGTCCTGCTCGGCGGCATCAGTTCCCTGGCCCTGCGCCTGGACCTCCAACGGGACCTGTTGTGGGGGACGGCTCGCACCGTCGCCCAACTCTTCCTCATGGGTTACGTGCTCCGCCACGTCTTCCGGCTGTCGTCGCCCTGGCCGGTGCTGGCCCTATACGCGACGATGGTTGCCTTCGCAGCGCGCATCGTCGCCGGCCGCGTCCGCCGCCGGGACGTGCCGTTCCTCGGGTCGGCGGCGTTGGCCATGCTGGTCGGCGACCTGGCGGTGACCCTGACGGTGACGGCCGCCGTCGTGCAGGTAAACCCTTGGTGGGAACCGCGATACTTCATACCCCTGGGTGGCATGGTCGCCGGCAACACCATGAACGCCGTCGCCGTCGCCCTGGATCGCTTGCTGGGCGACCTGCGCCAGCGGCGGGACCTGGTGGAGATGTACCTCTCCCTGGGCGCCAGCGCCGCGGAGGCATCGGCCGGCATGGTGCGGGATGCGGTCCGCGCCGGCATGATCCCGTCCATCAGCAGCATGATGGGGGTGGGCATCGTCTTCCTGCCCGGCATGATGACCGGCCAGATCGTCGCCGGCGCCGACCCCCTAGTGGCCGTCAAGTACCAGATCGTCGTCATGCTCATGCTCGTGGCGGCGGCCGCCCTGTCCAGCATCCTGGCGGTGCTGTTGGTGCGACGCCGCTGCTTCTCCCCCGACCACCGGCTGCTGGCGGGGTAGATCGGCCCGGGTTCGCCCCGGCGCGTTCGGCAGGGAAACCCCCCCGATTGCCGAAATAACCGGAACGAAAGGCTCCGTTCGGAAAGGACCGGCACCTCCATGGGATCCCTCCGCACGTTTGTGGCCGTTCCGCTGGCCGAAGGGGTACGGACGGCACTGGCCTCCTGGCAGGAGGAGGTCCGGCGCCGGCTGGACGGCTTCAAGTGGGTGGAGCCCTGGAACCTGCACCTGACCCTCAGGTTCCTCGGGGATATCCCGGATGACCGGATCGCCGCCGTCCGGCAGGCGTTGACGGCGGCCGCCCGGCGCCTTTCCCCGTTCGATCTGGCGGTGCGTGGCGCGGGAGCCTTTCCCCGGCTGGAGGAGCCGCGGGTGCTCTGGGCCGGGATCGAAGGGTGCCCGGAGCTGCAGGCGCTCCATCAGGCGGTGGAGGCGGCGCTGGCGGAGGTGGGTTGGCCCCGGGAGGAGCGGCCCTTCCGCCCCCACCTGACCCTGGCCCGCGCCCGGGAACCGCGGCGGTGTCCCGACGTGGCAGCCTTGATGGCGTCGGTCCGCCGGCGCCGGTGGGGCGAGATGATGGTCGAAGGATTCACCCTGTACAGCAGCACCCTGACCCCGACCGGTCCGATCTACGCACCGTTGCAAGATTTCACCCTGCAGGGAAAATAGGGCTTGCATCGAACATCTGTTTTTGATACCATGGAGTATGGTAAAAACCGGCAGGAGGTGGGAGGGATGATCGACAGCAAGCAGAAGGCCCTGGATATCGCCCTCGCCCAGATCGAGCGCCAGTTCGGCAAGGGTTCGATCATGAGGCTGGGGGAGGCGTCGGCCAAGATGGCGGTGGAGGCCATCCCCACCGGTTCGCTGGCGCTGGACCTGGCGCTGGGGGTCGGCGGGTTGCCGCGGGGCCGGGTCATCGAGATCTTCGGGCCGGAGAGTTCCGGCAAGACGACGGTGGCTCTCCATGCAGTCGCCGAGGCCCAGCGGACGGGCGGGGTGGCGGCCTTCATCGACGCCGAGCACGCCCTCGATCCCCACTATGCCCAGCGCCTCGGCGTGGACATCGACAACCTGCTCATCTCCCAACCGGACACGGGCGAGCAGGCCCTGGAAATCGCCGAGGCCCTGGTGCGCAGCGCGGCGGTCGACATCATCGTCGTCGACTCGGTGGCCGCCCTGGTGCCCAAGGCCGAGATCGAGGGCGAGATGGGCGACGCCCACGTCGGCCTGCAGGCCCGCCTCATGTCCCAGGCGCTGCGCAAGCTGACGGGCGCCGTCAGCAAGTCGCGCACCGCCCTGATCTTCATCAACCAGATCCGCGAGAAGGTGGGCGTGATGTTCGGAAACCCCGAAACCACGCCCGGCGGACGCGCCCTCAAGTTCTACGCCTCGGTGCGCGTCGAGGTCCGCCGCATCGAGGCCCTCAAACAGGGGACCGAGAACGTCGGCATGCGCGTCCGAGCCAAGATCGTCAAGAACAAGCTGGCGCCCCCCTTCAAGCAGGCCGAGTTCGACCTCATGTACGGCACCGGCATCTCCAAGGAGGGCGACCTCCTGGACATCGGGACCGACCTCAACCTGATCTCCAAGGTGGGCGCCTGGTACTCCTACGGTGAAGATAAGCTCGGCCAGGGCCGGGAGAACGCCCGCGACTACCTCAAGCAGCATCCAGAGGTGGCGGCGACGATCGAGAGCCGGATACGCGAGTCCTTGAACGGCGGTTTGGTGCGCCTGACCCCGGCGGGTGACGACTAGGGATGCTCGACCTGGCCCGGCTCTACGGTCAGGTGGAGCGGCTGGTGGAGCGGCGGCGGGAGACGTTCCCCGCGTTGCGGGAGCGGGTGGAGCGCGCCGCTGCCGACTTGACGGCCCTCCGGTCGCGCGCCGCCGCGGCTCGCACCCCGTGGCTGGTGGCGTCCCCGCTGGAGCCGCCCGGCGCCGTCCACCCCCTGCCACCGCGGCCGGCCGAGTACGCCGCCCTGGCGGTGGACGGGTCCCAGATCCCGCCCGACCGCCACGCGCCCCTGCTCTGCTACGTCCTGAACGTGGCCGGCGTGTACATCCGTTACGGCGAGCGGGCGGCGGTGCGGTTCACCACCGAGCCGCGACTTTTCTACGAGGATCAGGACGTCTACGAGGTGGTGGACGGCGTCCGGGTGCGCATAGGTGACGCCGGGCTGGCCGCCCACCGGACGCAGATGGAGTTCGCCGCCCTGGAAGCGCTTATCGGCGAAACCGCCGATATCGGGGTGCCGGCCGTGGCCTTCGTCGATGGCACCCTGATCCTGTGGACGTTGTGGAACGCCCGTTCCGAAACGGTCCGGCGGACCGGCCTGGAGGTCCTGATACGGCTGCTGGACCGGGCCCGCGCCGGCGGCATCCCGGTGGTCGGCTACATCAGCGATCCCGGTTCGGGCGAAGCGGCCAACCTGGCGCGGGTGCTGCTCTGCCCCATGGACCGGCCCGACTGCGGCGATTGCCGGTATCTCAAGGCGGGGGACCCGCCCTGCGCGGCCGCCGAGGTCGCCGATGCGGCGCTTTTCCGGCTGTTGCTGACAAGGCCCGGCCAGCGCTCGGCCGTCTTCGAGAGCCGGTCGCGTATCCTGGAGCGATATGCTGAGGCCCACCGCACCTGCTTCTTCTACCTCGACGTCGGCGCCGAGGTGGCCCGCCTGGAGGTGCCCCGCTGGGTGGCCGACGACCGGGCCATGCTGGATTTGGTCCACGCGGCGGCTTACGACCAGGCCGCCAAGGGGCTTGGCTACCCGGTGGTCATCGATGAGGCCCACAAGCAGGCGGTGGTCACCGGGGCCGAGCGGCAGGCCTTCCTGCTATTGCTCGACAACATCCTGGCCGGCCGGGGCTTGCGATCCGAGATCAGCGCCAAGCTGCACGCCAAACGGGGGGGAATCCTGTGACGATTCTGGGCGAGGTCGTCGAGTCCAGCACCGCGCGCGTCGTGGCCCAGGCCCGCGACCTCTACGGGATGCCTGACTATGGTTCGCTCGTGAAGGTCGTGGAGGAAGAGGAGAACCTCGTTCACTACGGGATCGTCCACACGGCGGGGACCGGCAGCCTGGACGCCGCCCGCCGCCCGGTCGCTCTCGGCAAGAGCGAGGCCGAACTGCGGCGGGAACAGCCCCAGATATTTTCCCTGCTGCGGTCGGAGTTCGGCCTGATGATCATCGGACACCGCAGGGAGGGCGTCTACCGGAGCTTCTATCCACCGCGGCCGCCCCGCATCCACAGCTTCGTTGAGCCCTGTGACGATGCGGCGGAGGTGTTGTCGGTCGGCGGCGACCTGATCTACCTGCGGCGGCTCCTGGGCGAGGAGGGCGGCGAGGAACTGGCCGCCGCGGCCGTGCGCTTCTTCCGAGCCCGCCACGCCGACCCCGACGCCTACACGGTGCGGGCCGGCAAGGAATTGCTGCGGGCGTTGGGCGACGATGCCGTGCATTTCAACGCCGTGATGAGGAGGCTGGCATGACGCGCTCACGGTGGGACTGAAGCGACCGAACGGGACGACCCGCCGACAAGGGGGCACGATGATGGAAGGCCACATCATTGAAGGCTCCAGCGCCGCCGGACTGACGGCCAAGCTGGACGAGAGCACTTCCGTGGAGGATGTCAAACTGGGCAACTTCGCCGTCATCGAGGGGCGGCGGCACCTGTACTTCTCCCTCATCGCCGACGTCCGGTTCCAGTCCACCCACCCGCGTTTCTTCGTGGAGGCGGCCGAGGCGGAGGGGCTGACACGGAATGTCCTCTGGGGAACGGCCGTCTACCCCGTGGTCGCCCTCAAGCCCAGCCTGCAGGTGGACCGGGAGCAGCCCGAGGACGTCAGGCCGGCCAAGACCCTGCCGGAGCACGGCTCCCGGGTCCGCGACGCCACCGAGGCCGACATCTATCAGATCTTCGGCGCCCCCTCCGACACCCACTTCGCCGTCGGCCGGCCCCTGGACCTCGAGACGCCGGTCTGCGTCGACCTGCGGAAGCTGGTCCAGCGCTCGGCCGGCGTCTTCGGCAAGGCCGGTACGGGCAAGACCTTCCTGACCCGGCTCCTGCTGGCCGGGATCGTCCGCTCCGGCGTCGCCGGGGTGCTCGTCTTCGACGCCCACAACGAGTACGGCTGGTCCGGTAAGAAGGAGGGGCCGGCCGGTGCCGTCCAGGTCAAGGGCCTCAAGCAGCTCTTCCAGAGCCGGGTGGCCCTCTTCACCCTCGACCCGGAATCGTCCCGGCGCCGCGGCGTGCGCGTCGACGGGGAACTGACCCTGGCCTACCGCCAGATCACCCCCGAGGACATCCTGCTCCTCTCCTCGATGCTCAACCTGAACGCCACGGCCTACGAGACCATCCTGGCCATCCAGCGCCGGGAGGGGGAGGACTGGTTCGCCGCCTTCCTGCGCCTGGACCCGGCCGACCTGGAGGAGTACGCCAAGGAAACGGGCCTGCATCACAGCGCCCTGTTGGCCCTGCACCGCAAACTGGAGCGCATCCGCCGCCTGCCCTTCCTCCGGCAGGAGGTGCCCGACGACGCGGTGGAGCGGATCATGGGGTTCTTGGGTCGGGGCATGCACGTCGTGCTCGAATTCGGCGCCACGCGCGAACTCGGTTACATGCTGGTGGCCAACATCCTCACCCGGCGCATCCACGAGGAGTACGTCCGGCGGATGGAGGAGGCCTTCGCCACCGGCGGCAGGGAGCCGACGCCCCTGGTCATCGCCGTCGAGGAGGCCCACCGGTTCCTGCATCCGAGCGTCTCCCGCGAGACGATCTTCGGCACCATCGCCCGGGAGCTGCGCAAGTACAACGTGACGCTGCTCATCGTCGATCAGCGCACCTCCGGGATCGACACCGAGATCCTCTCCCAGGTGGGGACGAAGATGGCCTGCAAGCTCGAGGACGAAGCCGACATCACGGCCCTGCTGAGCGGCGCCCAGGACGCCCCGGCCCTCAAGAACGCCCTGGCCACCCTGGACCACAAGCAGCAGGCCCTCCTCTTCGGCCAGGCCCTGCCCATGCCGGTCATCATCCGCACGCGGGACTACGACGAGGCTTTCTACCGCGAGGTCGCCGGCCACGACGGCGGCCCGCCGCCGGCCGTGGACCTGTTCGGGGCGGACATCGAGGAGGTCGTGATATGATCGGTGAGGGGGTGGCAGTTTCGTGGAACAACTGAGGATCCCGGCTGACGTTGCCGAAAATGCGCCGTTGATGGAGAACGCCGCACCGCTCCGGGTCGTGTTGGAAACGCCGCGATCCCCGTTGGTCTCACTGGAAGGAAGCTATATTTTCTGTGGACAGGCCAAGGATGTCCTGACGCTCCTTCCGGATCAATCGGTGAGGTGTTGCGTCACGTCACCCCCCTATTGGTCGCTGCGCGACTATGAAAACCCGGGCCAGATCGGGACCGAGGACCGTCTTGAGGACTACATCGAGCGGCTGGTTGAGATTTTCAGGGAGGTGCGTCGGGTTCTAACTGACGACGGCACCCTTTGGCTGAACCTGGGGGACGCCTACACCAGCGGGGGACGAACCTATCGGGCGCCCGACAAGAAGACCGACAACGGGCGGGTCGTGCGGGGGCTTTCCTTCCGACCGCCGACGCCTGACGGACTGAAGCCGAAGGACCTGATCGGCATCCCGTGGCGCGTTGCGCTGCGTCTCCAGGAGGACGGGTGGTATCTGCGCGCCGATTGCATCTGGTACAAGCCCAATTGCCTCCCCGAGAGCGTCAAGGACCGGCCGACGGTGGCGCACGAGTACGTCTTCCTCCTGAGCAAGTCGGAGCGCTATTACTATGACTACGCGGCCGTTCTCGAGCCGACGGATTCGGGCACCGGGCTTCGGAACCGGCGGACCGTCTGGGCGATCAACACCCAGCCGTATCCGGGCGCGCACTTCGCGACCTTCCCGCCGAAACTCGTGGAACCGTGCATTCTCGCGGGTTCGGCGGCGGACGACTACGTGCTCGATCCGTTCTTCGGCTCGGGAACGACGGGGGTGGTCGCCGCTCGCCTCGGCCGACGGTTCATTGGGATCGACGTCAACCCGGCCTACGTAGAGATGGCCCGGGCACGCATCGACAGGGAAGGGGTGCCGGTGATTACACATGATTGCGAAGGCGACACATCCCGTTTTGACCTCCTGGCAGTTTGAAAAAGGTGCGTTGGAGTCACATGACTGACAAATACGGTTCCCACACCGATTTTATGGGACAAGTCGCCGAGGATGCCGAACGCAGAAAACAGGCCGTTGAGAAAGGTTTGCGCCTTGCGTTCGGTCGGTTCATCGAGCAACGGCAAGTGGAGGTGATTGTTTTTTCGAGCATGAGCGTTTTCGATCTTGCGAAAGCGCTGGGCCAGTACCCGATTATTTTGAAACCTCTGCTGGTGGCTTGCAACCTCGCTGCTCGGGCGATCGAACGCGATCTGGAGATCAAGAACCTGGATACCTATAGTCCCAGACTTGCGAACGAGGAAGCTGCTGCTCTTGCCGGGTATATGAAACCATTTCTGCCCGACTACCTGGAACTTCCCGCATTGAGTGTTCTGGATCGAGTCGCTTTCATCGACAAGGAGATCCGCAAGGGGAAAGGGCGCTGGGAGCAAAGCATCCTGAAAGCCCTTAACAGCTTTGGTTCAATTGCATTCAAAAAGAGGAAGTTTGAATGCCATGGGGAGGAGTTCGAGATGGATGCGGCGGCACCTCCTGAAGGCAGGATCGAGGTTGGAATCGATGTGAAGCGGATCGAGGCTCGACGTGATATCCATAAGCGTTGTGATGAAATAGTCAATAAGGCGAACAAATTCAAGACGGCGTTTCCAGAGGGTAAGTTTGCTGCCGTCATCTACTATCCGTTTATTGATGAACATGTCAACATCCAAAACAGGCTGCAAACCGATGCTATAGACGCAATCGTGTTTGCATCGGAATCAGAACAATCCGTGAATAATGCCGTTCTTTTTCTGCTCTCCAGGCTGGGGGTGGTGCATTGATGTCCGTTGCAGCAGGAAAATTCAACCATCGAGTTGTGCGAGGTGATGCCCGCGATCTTTCATTCATCCCCGATGAGAGCGTCCACCTGGTGGTGACATCCCCGCCCTATTGGATATTGAAGCGCTACAATGAAAATCCAGGTCAATTGGGGCACGTGGAGGATTATGAGGCATTTGTCGAGGAGCTGGCAAAAGTTTGGCGGGAGTGCTTCCGGGTGCTGGTTCCCGGCGGTCGCCTGGTGTGCGTCGTCGGGGACGTATGCCTCTCCAGAAGGAGGAACGGGCGCCATGTCGTCGTCCCGCTCCATGCGGATATCTGCGTCAGTTGCCGCCGTATCGGGTTCGACAACCTCAACCCGATCATCTGGCACAAGATCTCCAACGCGACCTACGAGGTGAACAACGGCGCGAGGTTCCTCGGCAAGCCCTATGAACCGAACGCCATTATCAAGAACGATATCGAGTTCATTCTGATGCAGCGCAAGCCGGGCGGCTACAGGCAACCGTCACTGGAGCAGCGCCGCCGGAGCATGATCGACAAGGCGGATTACGAGGCGTGGTTCCAGCAGTTCTGGAACATCTCCGGCGCCTCGACGCGGGAGCATCCCGCGCCCTTTCCCCTGGAGCTGGCCTACCGGCTGGTCCGCATGTTCTCTTTCTGGGGGGACACGGTGCTGGACCCGTTCTGCGGGACAGGGACGACCATGCTGGCGGCGATCAAGGCCGAACGGAACAGCATCGGGGTCGAGATCGATCCGGCATATGTCGATATGGCGGCCCGCCGGCTGGAGCGCGAGGTCCAGACGATCTTCGGCAACCACGCCCTGCGCGTGGAAGGACGAGACGGAGGGGAATACGCCGTCATGGGGCGTCCAATGCTGAAGGCAAACCGGGTGAAATGACCGATGGCGCTCGATTGCAAAGGCATCCGCATGCTCCACTTCGCCGACGCCCACATCGGCATGGAGAACTACGGCCGCATCGACCCGGCCACCGGCCTGCACAGCCGCCTGCAGGACTTCTTGGACACCCTGGAGGCGACGGTCGATTACGCCATCGAGCACGACTTCGACCTGATCGTCTTCGCCGGGGACGCCTTCAAGACCCGGGACCCGAACCCGACCCAGCACCGGGAGTTCGCCCGCCGCATCATGAGGGCCGCCGCCCGCGGTATCCCGGTGGTGCTGCTGGTGGGCAACCACGACGTGCCCAACGCCGCCGGCAAGGCCAACAGCCTGGAACTCTACGGCGTCCTGCAGGCGCCCAACGTGCACGTCCTGCAACGGCCGACGATCCTCAGGCTGGACACCCGGCGCGGGCCGGTGCAGGTGGCGGCCCTGCCCCACCTGCCGCGCTCGTCCCTGCTGGCCCGGGAGGAGTTCAGGAGCCTGGGCCTCGCCGAGCTCAACACCCTCATGGCGGACAAGCTCTGCCGGGTCATCGACGACCTGGCGGCGCGGCTGGACCCGGAGGTGCCGTCGGTGTTGACGGCCCACCTGTCGGTGGCCGAGGGACGGGTCGGGTCCGAGCGCACGATCATGGTCGGCACCGAGATGGTCCTCCCCGTCAGCGCCCTGGACCGGCCCGAGTTCGACTACGTGGCCTTGGGGCACCTGCACCCCCACCAGGTCCTGGGCCCCGGCGGTAAGGTGGTCTACGCCGGCAGCCTCGACCGGGTGGACTTCGGCGAGGAAGGCGACGCGAAGGGGTTCGTCGCCGTGGACCTGGTGCGCGGCGATGCCCGGTGGGAGTTCGTGGCCAACCGCGTCCGCCCCTTCGTCACCCTGCGCGTCCAGGCCGGCGTCGAGGATCCGACGGCGGACATCCTGCGGGCCATCGAATCCCGCGATCTCGACGGTGCCATCGTCAAGCTGGTGGTGGCCGTTGACCCGAAGCGCTGGCCCCAGGTGCGGCAGAAGGAAATCGTGGCCGCCCTGGAGGAGAGGGCCTTCTTCGCCCTCCCCATCCACAGGGAGTTCACGGCGCCGGCCGTCGCCCTGCGGAACCCGGCCATCACCGAGAGGGTGAACCCCGTCGACGCCCTGGAACAGTACTTCCGGACCAGCAAAAAACCCGCCTGCGACCTGGAGGGCCTGCTGGCCCGGGCGCGCCGGTTGGAGGAGGAGATCCGCGAGGCGGAACGAGCCTCGGCGGGGTTGTAGGCGATGGTCGACCGTTACGGCCGGCTGGCGGAGGTCTACGATTGGCCGGGGGCGGTGGCCTTCAGCCAGGCGGCGTTGGAGAAGGTGCGGGCCGCCGCCGCCCGCTTCGGCCTGACGCCCGGCCGCTGCCTCGATCTGGCCTGCGGCACCGGCACCCTGGCCTTGGCCCTGGCCCGAGACGGCTGGCAGGTGACCGGCCTGGATCTTTCTCCGGCCATGCTGGCCCGGGCCCGGGCCAAGGCCGAGGGCGCCGCGGTCCC
>DYIH01000011.1:0-750 GCA_020723785.1 Thermaerobacter marianensis | reverse complement strand
GGTCATTTGCGCTGGACGAGCCGGTGGACCTGATCACCTGCTTCTACGACGCCCTGAACCACCTGCAGACCCGTCGCGACCTGGCGCGGGCCTTCCGGCGGGTGGCGTCCGCCCTGCGGACGGGCGGTTTGTTCCTTTTCGACGTCAATACGGAAGCAGGTTTTCGGAGCCTCTGGGAGCACGGCACCGACCTGGTGGAAACCCCGGACTTCACCTGGATCGCCGAGAGCGAGTACGATTCCGGCAGGAAGCGGGCCACCGCGCGGATCGTCGGGTTCATCCGCCAGACTGACGGGCGCTACGAGAAGTTCGAGGAGACCCTGGAGGAGCGGCTCTTCACCGAAGACGCCATCGGCGAGGCGGCCCTGAGGAGCGGCCTCCAGGCGGTCGCCCGGGAGGGCTGGACCCCGTTCCCGGTGGAGGCCGATGGCGACATCAAGGCCTTGTGGGTCTTGCGGAAACCGCCGAAAACCTGAACGGAGCGGTGCTCCGGCGCGCCGCGTCCCGTTCGGCCGGACCGGGAGGGAAGCCCCGATGCTGCCGCTGTACTTGAGATTGCGCAACTTCCTGAGCTACGGCGACCGGCCCACCGAGCTGGATTACGGGCTGTTCCACGTCGCCTGCGTCAGCGGCGAGAACGGCCACGGCAAATCGGGCCTCGTCGTCGACGCCGTCACCTTCGCCCTCTGGGGGCAGGCGCGCGGCACCGACGCCCGGGGCGCCGGCCTGGACGACCTGATCCGCCTCGGC
>DYIH01000310.1 GCA_020723785.1 Thermaerobacter marianensis | reverse complement strand
GCCCGCGAGGGTGGCGGCCGGACCAAGTTCGCCGTCCGCTCGCGCGACGAGAAGGTGGACCCGGTGGGCGCCTGCGTCGGGCACAAGGGTATGCGCGTCCAGGCGGTGGTCAACGAGCTGCATGGGGAAAAAATAGATATAATCAAATGGTCAAACGATCCCGCCGAGTATATCGCCAACGCCCTGAGCCCGGCCCGCGTCACCGAGGTCCAGGTGAACGAGGAGGATCATTCGGCCCGGGTGATCGTGCCGGACCACCAGCTCTCGCTGGCCATCGGCAGGGCCGGTCAGAACGCGCGCCTAGCCGCCAAGCTCACCGGCTGGCGGATCGACATCAAGAGCGAATCCCAGGTCACCGACGAGGCCCTGCGGGCCGCCCTGCGGGGCGCAGCCGAGGCGGGGGATACCGGCGGGATGCCGGCTTGGGCTCCGGCGTTCCGCCCGGTTGGCCACGTGTCCGACATCTGGGAGCGGGCCTGGGCCGAGGCGCTGAACAGGAAGGCGTCCCGTTCGGGGGGCCGGACGGAAGAGGCCGCCACCGAGGAAGAATCCGAGGAAGAATGATGGCCAGGGTCAAGCACGTACCACAGCGCACCTGTATCGCCTGCCGGGAGGTGCAGGGGAAGCGGTCGCTCCTGCGCCTGGTCCGGACACCCGCAGGGGAGATCGTCCTGGATCCCACGGGGAAGAAATCGGGGCGGGGGGCCTACGTGCACGCGATGGCTGCCTGCGTCGAAGCGGTTCTGAAGGGGCAGCGGCTGCAGCACGCCCTCAAGGTCGCTCCCACGCCGGAGAACCTCGAGCGGCTGCGCTGCGACCTGGAGCATGCCGTCGCCCGGGCCGACCTGCTGGCGCGCTTGCCGGCGCAGCGGGGCGCACGGGCGGAGCCTGATCCGGAAAGGAGAGCCGGTCCGTCCGGGACGCGCGCGCCCCGCGGGAGCCGGGGCTCAGGCGGGGCGGGGAGGAAGCGGGGGAGCGTGCCCTGAAAGGTTGGCAGGGCCTCCTGGGTTTAGCGGCTCGAGCCGGCAGGGTGGCGGCCGGAGCCGATGTCGTGGAACGGGCCGTCGCCCGCGGCGGGGTGGGCCTGGTGCTGGTGTCCGGGGACGCGGCGGAGAGGACGGAGGGCCGGTTCCGGCGGCTCTGCCGGGAGCGGCGGGTGCCGTTGGCGGCGCTGGCCCAAGGGGCCGGCGTCGTGGACCGGGCGGGGTTGGGCCGGCTGATCGGGCGGGCGCCGACGGCGGTCGCCGCCGTTCTCGATGGCAATTTGGCCCGGACGGTAATCGATGCGCTGGTTGCCAGCGGTTATCGCGTGGAATTTCTCTCGGGGCCGGAACGGCCTCACAGGCCGTAAGGCCACCGATGGGGGTGCGGTTGCATGGGAAAGCCGGTAAGGATTTATCAGTTGGCCCGAGAGCTCAATGTGGAGTCGAAAGAAATCCTGAAGATGCTCAACGAGAAAATGAACATCGACCTCAACAACCACATGGCGGCCGTCAACGATCAAGTGGCGGCGAAAATCCGCCAGATGATCAAGGGGCTGGACGAGGCCGCGCCGGAGCGTAAGGAAACACCGAAACAGAAGGCCGCTCCGAAGCCGTCCCCGGCGGCT
>DYIH01000309.1 GCA_020723785.1 Thermaerobacter marianensis | reverse complement strand
CGGCGAAAGGGAGGCGGCGCGGGTGGCGGCCCGGGTGGCGCGGCGGCACCTGGCCGCGCTGGAGGAGCACCTGGGGGTGCGCGCCACCGCCCCGGTTCCGCTGGTGATCAGCCCGACGGCCCAGGACCTGGCGGGGAGGCTGGACGGCCGGCGCGGCGTCCTGGGGGCCTATTGGCGCGGGGTGGTCTGGGTGCTTTCACCGCGCCAGTGGCTCGACGCGTCCGGCGGGGACTGGGAGCGGGAGTTCGAGGTCCAGGGGCCGGTGGTGCACGAACTGACCCATTGGCTGATGGACCGCAAGGCGGCGGGTAACCTGCCGGCCTGGTTCGACGAGGGGGTGGCTCAGTACGTCGAGTTCACGCTCACCGGCTATCAGTGGCTGGAGCCGGCCAACCGCCTCGACCAGCCGTTGTACAGCCTGGCGGCCCTGACCGGCCGTTTCGACCGGCTGTCCAACGAGGCGCTGGCCTACCGGCAGGCCTTCCTGCTGGTCCGGGCGCTGGCCGGCGACCAATGGCCGGGGGCGCTCCGGCGGATCAGCGACGACCTGGCCCGGGGGATCGACCTGGCGGCGGCTGTGCGCAGGGCCACCGGACGCGACCTGACGGCGATCGGGCCGGCCGCCTGGCAGGAAAGTTCCGACGGTCAACGAAATGGTTATGTAACGAATTCTGAATGAGGTGTCGCGAGCGATGACGGAAAAAATCCTGGTCGTGGACGACGAGCGGCCCATTGCCGACATCCTCAGATACAACCTTGAGAAAGCGGGGTATTCGGTCGTCGTCGCCTACGACGGCGAGGAGGCCCTGGAGAAGGCCGCCCGCGAGAACCCGGACCTGGTCATCCTGGACATCATGCTCCCCCGCATGGACGGGTACACCGTCTGCAGCCAGATGCGCACCCGTTCGGCCACGCCAATCCTCATGCTGACGGCCAAACAGGAGGAGAACGAAAAGGTCCACGGGCTGGAGTTGGGCGCCGACGACTACGTGACCAAGCCCTTCAGCCACAAGGAACTGCTGGCGCGCGTAAAGGCCCTGCTGCGCCGTTCCCAGGCGGGCGGCGGCAACAGCAACGGTGCCGCCGAGGCCGGCCCGCTCAGGAGCGGCGAGATCGAGATCGACCTCATGTCCCACGAGGTCAGGAAGAACGGCGATCCCGTCCAGTTGACGGTGCGCGAGTACGAGCTGCTGAAGTATCTCATGTTGCGCCCGGGCCAGGCCTTCACCCGGGAGGCGCTTCTGGAGGACGTCTGGGGGTACGAGTATTACGGCGACATCCGCACCGTGGACGTGACCATGCGGCGGTTGCGCGAGAAGATCGAGGACGACCCCTCCAACCCCCGCTACCTGCTGACCCGGCGCGGCGTCGGTTACATGTTCCGGCAGGGGTGACCCAGTGCGCGTCTTTCACAGCATTCAGGCCCGGATGGTCGTCATCTTCCTGCTGATCATCCTGCTGGCCATGGAGTTCATCGGCAGCTACGCCTCGCGTTCCCTGGGGCGGTACTACGTCGACCAGCACCGCCGCGACCTGCGCGACCGGGCGGAACTGCTGGCCGGTTTCGCGTCCCAGCCCATGGCCCAGATAGCCGAGACCGGTGCCGCGGAA
>DYIH01000308.1 GCA_020723785.1 Thermaerobacter marianensis | reverse complement strand
GACGTCCCGTTCCCGCTGTGGGAGGAAGGGCGGCGGATCGTGCGGGAAATCCTGCGGGACTGGAACGTGAGGATCGTGGAAACGGTGATCGGAACGGGGCGCCCCTAGCAGGGCGCCCCTCCGCCCACAATTCGGTTAGTCCGCCGGATCACGGCCCCCAGGAAGGCTCGCTCTAGGCCACATCGTACCCGGCGTCCTCGATGGCCGCCTTGATCCTCGCCGCATCCACCGAGGCCGAGTCGAACCGAACGGTGACCTGCTTGGCGCCCAGGTCCACCTCGACGGCGCCCACACCCGCCAGGCGGCTCACCGCCTGGGTGATGGACGCCTTGCAGTGGCCGCAGGTCATCCCCGGCACCTTGAACGTCTTGCTCTCCATGCCCTCACCCCCTGTCAGGATTTTGCCCGCCGCTTGGCATACGAGGTCAAAAGCGGCATTGTGATGATGAATGAAAGCAGCAGCACCCAGAGGGCTCCTCCCCAACGCCCCACCGCCGTCGCCCCGGTCGCGTACGTGGCCAGGACGTACAGGGCGGCGATGCCCAGGGATGCAGTGACGTAGTAACAGGCGGCGAGCCGGGCGACCCTGGGGTCGCCCCCGGCATCGCCCCCATGGTGCCCCGCTTCCATGTCCTCGAAGTTCTCGCCCATGTGGATCACCACCCACCGTGCGGGACTCGATCCGCCAACGACGCTACCCCGCGCCGCCCTGAGCCGGGGCGGGGACCGGCTGGACCCCAGGCCGGGGCTTGTCGCCGGCCCCGCCCCGGGACGGCCGGAAGCGCCTGAGCAGGAGGGTGTTCAGCGTCACCGAGATGGAGCTGGTGGCCATGAAGAACGCCGCCAACTCGGGGCTGACCAGCCACCCGGTCACCGGGTAGAGTATACCGGCCGCGATCGGGATGCCCAGGATGTTGTAGACGAAGGCCCAGAACAGATTCTGGCGGACCTTGCCCATCGTGGCGCGGGCGACCTCGATGGCCCGGACCACGTCCATGATCTCGTTCTTGATGAGGATGACGGTGCCGGTCTCCTTGGCCACGTCGGTGCCGCTGCCGATGGCCATGCCGACGTCGGCCTGGGCCAGCGCCGGCGCGTCGTTGACACCATCCCCCACCATGGCCACCGTGCGGCCCTCCTCCTGCAACCTGCGGACCTGTTCGCTCTTGTCCTGGGGGAGCACCTCGGCCAGCACCCGGTCGATGCCGACCTGGCGGGCGACGGCGCGGGCGGTGCGGGCGTTGTCGCCGGTCATCATGATCGTTTCCAGGCCCATGGCGCGCAGGCGTCCGATGGCAGCCGCCGTTCCCTCCTTGATGGTGTCGGCCACGGCGACGAGCCCGGCCAGGGAGCCGTCGGCGGCCAGGAACATCACGGTCTTGCCCCCTTCCTCCAGCGCCTCCACCTGCCCGAGATGGCTCTCGATTTCCACGTCGTTTTCCCGCATCAGCTTGCGGTTGCCAAGCAGGACTCGCCGGCCGCCGATCTCCGCCTTGACGCCGTGGCCCGGTATGGAGTCGAAGCGGTCGGGGTCGCCGACCTCGATCCCCTCGTCGCGCGCCCCCCGGACGATGGCTTCGCCCAGCGGGTGCTCGGAGTTCTTCTCCGTGACCGCCGCCAACC
>DYIH01000307.1 GCA_020723785.1 Thermaerobacter marianensis | reverse complement strand
TCCGCTACGCCCCCCTGGAAAAGGTGTGATCGCATGCCGGGCACGTCCGGCGTCAAGGCCATCATGCAGGGGATCTTCCTCGGCGTGGCCATCGTCCTCCCCGGCCTGAGCGGTGGGACGGCGGCCCTGATCATGGGCCTGTACCATCAACTCGTCCGCGACTTCAGCCACTTCCGCTGGCGCCCATATCTCCCCCTGCTCGCCGGCATCGTCGCCGGCATCCTCGGCGGCGCGCGCGGCACCGCCTGGCTGCTGGATCAGGTGCCCTCCCTCCTCGCGGCCTTCCTCCTGGGCGTGGTGCTGGCATCGGCCTGGTTCGTCTTCCGCCGGCAGCGCCGCCTGAGTCCCGTGGGGCTCGCCGCCTGGATAGGAGGGGCCGCCCTCGCCTGGTCGGCCGCCGTCGAGCCCTTGGCCGGCGCCCACCAAGCGGCCGGCGCCGCGGCCCTGCCCCTGCCGCCGCTCTTCCTGGGGGGCGCCCTGGCCGCTTCGGCCATGATGCTGCCCGGCATGAGCGGCGGGACCCTGCTGATCATGACCGGCCTCTACGACGACATGCTCCAGGCCCTGAACGGGTTCAACATCCCCGCCATTGCCGTCTTCGGCGCCGGCGCCATCATCGGTATGTTCGGCGTGGCGCGGGCGGTATCCCGGTTGCTGGAACTATACCCGGTCGTGGTCGGGTTCTTCCTGGCCGGCATGATCCTGGGCTCGGCGCGCGCGGTGATCCCGCCGGCCTTCGGCTTGGGCGAGGCGGCCGCTGCCGGGCTGGGCGCGGCGCTGATCGTGCTGGGGCGGGAGAAAGACGCTGCGTGAACCGCTTGGTTCATGCCCGGTCCGCGACGCCGGAGAGCACCGGGGCGCCGTTCACGCCACCGTCTATCCGCGCCCTGACGGCGAACAGGTGAAGGCCAAGGCCTGGCCGGCCTTCCAGCGGCAGTGCCACCCCCCTGCGAAGGCCCGGCAGTCGGGGATCGACCCCCCAGCCCGACCAGGACGGGGCTGGGGCGGTACGCTGGTCTGAAGCATGGGCGGCCAATACGGCAAGACGCGCCTCGAAGTCTCCCCGAACGGTGAGATCGCCTTCCCACCGGGGTGCGGCACGGAACGCGTGAAGTAGGTTCGCCTTAGCGGACTAAACCGATTCCGGCCGCCTCGCCGATGAGCCCCTCGACAGCGACCACGGCCTCGTGGGCTTCTTCCAGGGTGACGTGCGGCTTCAGTTGGTTGATCCGCTGGGCCCGCTCACGCACGCCACCTTCGGGTAGATCGTGCCGCGTAACGTACAGCGCCGTGCCCAGGCGTTCCAAGTCGGCCACTCGCTTGTCCCCAAGTTTTTCGGCGATGAAGACCACCTGCGGGCGATACCTCTGAATCGTCGATGAAAAGCGTTGCCGCAGGCGCTCGCCCGCCTCGGTCACCACCAGCTTCGGACCGTAGGGAAAGGGTCGCGGTTCCAAGCGCAGGAAGGTATTGGCGCGCATGGCCGTGATCTCGTCCCGCAGATCGAACGAAAAAGGCCCGTGTTTGTAAAGGATGAACTCGAAGCCCGCAGGGACGCCCAGCAGGTCCTGCAGGAAGAAGGTCGCTTTCTGGACGTGGGTTTCCCCGCACCAACTCCTGTAGCTGCTCACGGTAATTGACCAAGGCGCA
>DYIH01000306.1 GCA_020723785.1 Thermaerobacter marianensis | reverse complement strand
CTCCTGGCACGACCTCTACGCCGACCTGTTCCCCCGCGCCTCCTGGCTGGCCGCCATGCGCGAGGCCCACGCCTGCGCCGCGGCGGCCGCGGTCCTTCCCTTCGCCGCCGGCGTGACCGCCTTCCCCCGCGCCTGGGAGGCGCCGCTCCTGGCCCGTTCGGCCGATCCCCGCCGGGCCGCCGCCATCCGCCGGGAGGCGGCCGGTTCCGCAGCGAGGCCCGTCGTCTACGTCGGCCTCGGCGGCTCCTTCCCCGACGCGGGGCGCGTGGCCGCGGCCCTCTTCGCCGGCGGCGCGCCGTTGCCGGAGGCGGCCTTCATCGCCGGCCGGGGGCTGGGGGGCGCCCTCCCCGGCGCGCTGGCGATCCCGCCCGACGACCCGGAGGGGCAGGACTACCTGGCGGCCGCCGACGTGGCCGTCGTCAAGGCGGGATACGGCACGGTGGCCGAGGCGGTGCGCGCCCGGGTGCCCGTCGTCGTGCTCCACCGGCCCGGCCTGGCCGAGGACCGGGCCATCGCCGCCGAGGTGGAACGGCTGGGGATCGGCGTGGCGGTTCCGGTGATCGGGGGGCGGGTCGCGGGGGACTTGGCCGGGGCCGTGGCGGCGGCCCTCGACCGCCGCCCGGCCTTCGCCCGGCTGCCGGAGCGGTACGCCACGGACGGCGCCGGCGCCATCGCCGGGTGGATCGTGGCGCACCTGCGGCGGCCGGGACGTGTTGCGGGCCGGACTGTTTGAGTACGGACGCCGGCGCCGAGTCGCGGAACGGCATTAAGGACAGCCAATCCTGAAAGCAAGTTTGTGGTAAACTGGTATCGGAACACCACCCGACGCTATGAGGTGGGTCATGGTGGGCGATGAGGGTTCAGGAAGCGAGAGGATTGGCGACCGCCTTTGAAGGGGGAATCGGTTGTGGCGCTCAGATTTGATGATCTCCGCAAGGCCATTGCCTCTCTGGACCGCGGAAAGCAACTTGACCTGGCTCATTGGATCATTCATCGCGACGAAGAAGGTTTCGATTTGACGGAGAGCACCGAGGATCTGGTTTCGATCCGGCGAGGTTTGGAACAGATCGACCGCGGGGAGACGGTTTCCACCGATGAAGCCTTGACCCGCCTGAACACGCGCCGTGGAAAATGAAGATTCGCTGGTCCCTGGAGGCCATTGAGTTCATCGAAGCGATCGAGGATTATTCCAGCGGACTGGGCCTGCGGGTCTTGCGCGAGACGGAGGGAAAGCTGCGGCGATTTGCAGGCCTGCATGTCATAGTACCCGTTCTCTCAGCCGGTGGAGCCGTCCGCCGTGTTCATCGCATGGTCCTCTCAGCCCGTCTTCCATACAAGGTTTACTACGTGATGCGTGGCGAGGTGATCGAGATCGTCACGATTCGCCATGCCCGTCAGCGTCCCATCGAGTGTCAAGAATAATCCGCAACCAGGCGGCGCGGCTATCCTCAACATGGAGCACCTGTCGCGGCTGGAACGTGGGAACTCGGCGTCGATCCGGGAAACCGGACGTTACCTCAATGGGCGGGGCAGATTCCCCGCTGGCTGGTGCTGTCTTCCCCTTCGCCGCCGGCGTGACCGCCTTCCCATGTGCCTGGGAGGCGCCGATCCTGGCCCGTACCGTAGGTTCGGCCACGCCACCCGGACCGTCACCCTCCCGCCGCCCGGCCGTGGCCTGCGCCAGGCGGTACAGGATGAACTGGTTCAGGCTGACCCCCT
>DYIH01000010.1:17034-19400 GCA_020723785.1 Thermaerobacter marianensis | reverse complement strand
GGGAAGAGGATCGCCCGGCCGCCGCTTCCCCGGCCTGGGTGCCGACGGAGAAGGACGACCGGACCATCCCGGTGGCGGTGGAGGACATCGTGTTCCTCTCGGCCGAGGGTGACAGCGTTTTCGTCCATACGGCCACCGAGGCCCCCCTGCGCACCCGCTTCACCCTGCAGGCATTGAGCGACAGGCTCCCGCCCGATCGCTTTTTCCGCTGTCACCGGAGCTTCGTGGTCAACATCTATCAGGTCAAGGAGATCATTCCTTACTTCAACGGAACCCTCCTCCTCATGATGAAGGACCGCGCCCATACCAAGGTCCCCGTCAGCCGCGGCAACGCCAAGCGGCTGAAGCAGCTGTTCGGCCTGAACGGCACCCAGTGAAGGCGTTCCAACCCCTTGGATGATTTGTCAAGTTGCCTGAGAGAATTTGCATTGGTATACTGGAGTGAAGCGAGCCGGTCGGGCTCGATTTAGCATATTTATGCATCGTTCTGTGCAGGATGTGGGTGCCGGCCGGCGCGGGGGTGAAGGTGAGGGTGCGGGACGTCATGCTACCCGTTACCGATGATGACGGTTTCTACGAATTACGCTTCGAATCCATAGGCGGTCTGGGTGCCCACCTGGCCGGTCAGATCCTGGCCGAGGCCGGAGTTTTGCGCATGGGCCTCAACGGCGCCCACTTTTCATCCTATGGTTCCGAGAAAAAGGGCTCCCCGGTCAAGTCCTTCGTCCGGTTTTGCCGGCCCGAACAGGAGGTGCGCACGGCCAGCCCCGTGCAGCAGCCGCACCTGGTGGCCGTTTTCCACGAGGGCCTGCTCAAGACGGAGAACGTAGCCAGCGGCCTGCGCCCCGGCGGCGTGCTCCTGGTGAATACGAAGCAGCCGCCGCAGGCCATCCGCGAGCGGCTGGGGTTGAAGGGCGTCGCCGTGGGCACGGTGGACGCCTTGGGCATCGCCGTCGAGGAGAAGACCCGTGTCAATACGGCCATGCTCGGCGCCGTGGCCCGGGCCGGCGGCCTGGACCAGGAGGCCGTCAAGGACACCATCCGGGCCACCTTTGAGCGCAAGTACCCCCAGCTCGTCGAGGCCAACCTGCGCACCTTCGACCGCGGTTTCGCCGAGTTGCGCCTGGAGCCGGCGGCCGGCATCGACGGTCTCGTCGGCGACGGCGCGGGGGCCGGCGCGTCTCAGGGACCGGTGCCCCTTTATGGCTACCTCAACGCGCCCATCGGCGGCGCGATCACCAACCCTGGCAACACGGCCCTCAAGGACCTGAGCGCCTCGCGGCAGGGCTTCCTGCCGGTCTTCGACCGCGACAAGTGCATCGACTGCGCGCTGTGCGAGCTGGCCTGTCCGGATTTCTGCTTCGTGTGGGAGGACAGCCGCGATCCCGGCGACAAGAAGTGGCGCCGGCTGGTCGGTATCGACTACCAGTATTGCAAGGGTTGTATGAAATGCGTGGAGATCTGCCCCGTCGCCGCCCTGACCGAACTGCGGGAGGCGGAGGGCTACGCCGACGCCCACCGGGTCGCCCAATTCCCCTACCTTTCCGCCGCGACCGGGCAGGGCGGCCACACGCCGGCCCAACCCCGCCGTGAAGACGTTTCGGCGGCGGTGGCCGGCGGAGCGGTCCGCGCCGGCCGGTAGCCGGCCGGCCCACTGCCGCGGGGCTCCACGCCCCGGATGAAAGAATCCGCGCACGAACGGATCGCTCACAAGGTGCCGGTGGCGCGTAACGATCAAAACAAGTGAGGCGTGTAACCCATGGCGATCGCCAAGGACAAGATCGAAGGACGGAGCCAGGCCGCGGCCCGGTCCCGGCAGAAGACCGACTTCCGGAGCGGGAACGAGATGGCCGCCCTGGCGGCCAAGCAGATCAACTTCCACCTGATGGGCTACTACCCCATCACCCCGTCGACCGAGGTGGCCGAACACCTCGACGAGATGAAGGCCGAGGGCGAGCACCAGATCGTCATGGTGCCCGCCGACGGAGAGCACGGGGCGGCCGGCATCTGCTACGGCGCCGCCACCGGCGGCGGCCGCGTCTTCAACGCCACCAGCGCCAACGGCCTGCTCTATTCGTTGGAGCAACTGCCGGTCCAATCGGGGACCCGCTTCCCGATGGTCCTGGACCTGGTGACCCGCTCGGTGAGCGGCCCCCTGGATATCAGGGGCGACCACTCCGACCTGTACTTCACCTTGAACACCGGCTGGATCGTCCTGCTGGCCCGCGACCCTCAGGCCGTTTACGACATGAACATCGCCGCCGTCCGGGTGGGCGAGCACCCCGACGTGCGGCTGCCGGTCATCGTCGCCTACGACGGCTTCTTCACCAGCCACCAGAAGCGGCGGGTGCACTACTTCGAGGACG
>DYIH01000010.1:0-17024 GCA_020723785.1 Thermaerobacter marianensis | reverse complement strand
TCGGCGCTTGCCGGGCGCCGATCCACACCCTGGACCCGAGGAACCCGGTGACCATCGGCCCCTACATGAACGACCCGGACCTGATCAACAACAAGTACCAGCTCAAGCTGGCCATGGACGCTGCAGCCCGGGTCATCCCCGAGGTGCTGGCCGAGTACGGCCGGCTCTCGGGCCGCCGCTACCCCCTTGTGGACACCTACCGGATGGAGGACGCCGAGGCGGCCGTCTTCCTGTTGAATTCGGCGGCCGAGACGGCCAAGGACGTGGCCGATCGCCTGCGGGAACAGGGGCACAGGGTGGGCGTCGTCAGCCCCAACGTCCTGCGGCCGTTCCCGGCGGAGGCGGTGCGCCAGGCGCTGCGCGGCGTCAAGGCGGTGCTCATCGGCGAGCGCTCCGACTCCTACGGCGCCCACGGCGGCAACCTGACCCACGAGGTCAAGTCCGCGCTCAAGGACGACCCGGAGAACCGCACCCTCTGCCTGACCCGCATCTACGGCCTTGGCGGCAAGGACTTCTACGCCGGGGACGCCGAGGCGTTCTTCGCGCTGGCCCTGGAGGCGGCGCGCGCCGGCCGGGTGGCCGTGCCCTACGACTACCACGGCGTCACCGCCGGCGACCCCGGGAAGGTCCCCGTGCGGACACTGCCGCCCCTCACCGAGGCGGAACTCAAGCCGGGCCTGGTCAAGGTCGAGCCGGACCCTGAAACGGGCGGCCTCAAGGTGACGGTGCCGCCCGCCTGGGCCTGGAACGCCAAGCCCAAGATCGTCGCCCCCGGCCATGGCGCCTGCCCCGGCTGCGGCATCTTCCCGGCCCTGAACATCTTCTTCGCGGGCCTGGAGGGGCATGTCGTCGTCCTCTACCAGACGGGCTGCGCCATGGTCGTCACCACCGGGTACCCCTTCAGCGCCCACCGGGTGACGTACATCCACAACCTCTTCCAGAACGGCGCCGCCACCCTGTCGGGGCTGGTGGAGGTGTTCCACGAGCGCAAGCGGCGGGGCGAGCTGCCGGGGGACGAGGACATCACCTTCGTCATGGTCACCGGCGACGGCGGCATGGACATAGGCATGGGACCGGCCATCGGCACCGCCCTGCGTGGCCACCGGCTGATCATCCTGGAATACGACAACGAGGGCTACATGAATACCGGCAGCCAACTCTCGTACACCACGCCCCTGGGCCACATGACCTCGACCAGCCACGTGGGGCCGGCCGAGGCGGGCAAGTCGTTCCACCACAAGGACACGGCCCAGATCATGGCCGCCTGCCACATCCCCTACGTCTTCACCGGGGTGGAGGCCTTCCCCCTGGACCTGATCAAGAAAGCGGCCAAGGCCCAGTGGTACGCCAAGCACGCCGGCACCGTCTACGGCAAGGTCCTCATCGCCTGCCCCCTCAACTGGCGCTCCGAGGACCGGCTGGGCGGCCGGATCGTCGAGGCGGCGGTCAACTCCTGCTTCTTCCCGCTGTACGAGGTTGAGCGGGGCAGGACGAGGATCACCTACGACCCGGAGAAGGCCAAGAAGCGCGTCCCGGTGACCGAGTGGCTGAAGCTGATGGGCAAGACCCGCCACCTGCTGAAGCCGGAGCACAAGGCCCGAGTGGACGCCTTCGCCGCCGAGGTGGAGCGGCGCTGGCGGCGGCTCAAGGCGATGCACGAACATCCGGACCTGTAGGCCATCCCGAATACGATGAGGCGAGGGCCGCGGGTGACCGCGGCCCTCGTCACGAAACGATCCTTTCATACCGCAGGCCATGTCTTCACGCTACCGTTGGGAGATGGGGAACGGGGGGGCCACGTCGGCGGCGGTATTCACCCGGGCGGTTTGGGCCATGTCCGCCGCACCGGCCGGGCGCCACATCAGGGCGGCGCCGATGAGGGCGAAGCCGATCAGCATTGAGCAAATGGCGGCCGCAGCGAAAACGGCTTTAACTGGTTGCATTCTCGATCGCTCCTTTCAGTTAAATTTTCGCCGCAAAAGCTTGAAAAGAAATTGAAAACTCCTTGAAAAAGGATTAAAAATCTATGACTGCCGGCGCCATAAAGTCGCGAACCCCCAAGTGCCGGCATCTTGCCAGGCGCCTGGGGGATCGTGGGGGTGGGGATGGGAGGAGAAAAAAATTAGCCGATATTAATCGTCGTCATCGCCGCCGCGGAAACCCTGGAAGCCATCGCCGGCGCCGAAGCCCTCGCGGCCTTCGCGGAACCACTGGCGGACTTCGCGCTCGTCATCTTCACGTTCTTCGCGTTTTTCGAGCTTGCCGCCTTTGCGGCCCTCGCGCTCGTCGTCCTCGCGTTCTTCACGCTCGCCGCCTTTGCGGCCTTCGCGAAACCACTGGCGGCCTTCGCGCTCGCCGTCTTCCCGACTTTCGCCGCCGAAGTCGCCGCCGAGGTAGTATCCGCTGCCAAACCCGAAATCGCCCGTATCGGCGTTGGCGTCGGAGCCTCCCGCCAGCGGTCCGCCGTCGAAGGCATCAGGTGTCACCGCCAACTCCCGCTTGACCTGATCCACCATATCGGCATATGACGCGGCCCTTTCTTCCGGTGTATTCCAGGTCGAGCCGGCGCCGATGTCCTCCGGAGCCACGTAACCTTCCGGGACAGCGTTCCGTTCCGGGGCCGGTTCCGCTTTTTGATCTCCGACCCTGGCTCCGGGCTCCAGCTCCGCGGATCCGGTGCGCTCCTCGGCCCTGACCGCGTCATTGGGCCGGGACGGTTGCCAATTCAAGGCCGCGCCGGTGACCAGGGAACCGACCAGTACCGAAGCGATGGCGGCTGCGGCGAAAAGGGGTTTGATCTGTTCCATTGCTCATCCACTCCTTTCACCGATATCCTCGCTTCTTTCCCTTAAAATCATATTTAAGCCGGCTTCCCCCCCAACGGACTCGAAGTTGAAGAATCTCACCGAAGAGCCTGTTGTTTTCGGTGCCAAGGCGGAGCGGAGTCGGGCGACCCCCCACCTTGGCGCGACAGCTTTATTGACCACAATTATATTATTCCAGGGCTGCGAGCCCTTGCCGCACAAGGCTTGTGCGACTCATGCACAATGCTTATGCATGACGGTAATATGCACCACAATAATAATGTTTTGGCGTGGTCCCGGAATGGCTTGTCGCACAAGCCATTCCGGACACGGAACAGGCGCCTGGTTAATGAGCCTGTCGCACAACCCGCCGCCCAGCCTGCGCGACTGGTTGCCGGATAGTCGATGGCCACCCAAGAGGCGGCCCTCAACTGGAAGAATATATTGCCAAAGGAGGAGCCGGCAGTGTACAATTGGAGCTAGCCTTAAAGAACCATCTGCGCCGGTCCTCTTTGCAGGGGCGAGTGAGCCGCCGGGGAGTGGAAGTGTTGCGGCCGGGGTATTGTTTCCTTGGAGTGCTCGTTGCTTTGACCTTGACGGCTGTTCTCGGACTGGCTGGAACGGCCGTTGCCCGGGTGGACCCCAAGACCCAGGCCAGCTCGGGCCAGGTGGACGTTCTCTTCGAGCCGCCCCCCATTCTCAGCGGTGGTGACCAGGTTGCCGGGCGCGCCACGTACCGCGTCTACCGCCACGCCCGCAGCGCCGCTTCCCCCAATGACCGCACCTTCCGCACCGTCGGGCAGGCTAGCGTCGAATGGTCCAGCGGCGTGGGCGGTTGGGCATGGACGGTCACCTCCAGCAGCGTTACCGATGCCGCATACATGAGTTGGGAAGCAGTCGATGCCGGCACATCGCGCTACCTGTCCTTCCGCGACCGGGCCGTCACCGATTACGAGGAGTACTACTACCTCGTCACCGAGAACGCCGTGGCCGGCGCCACCAGCGACCCAGCGCCCGACGACTCCGTCGGCGACCAACCGTGGGTGGACTACGGTCAGTGGATCATCGTCAGCGCCTTCCCGCCCACCCAGACCCGGCACGGGAGCTACACCGAGTTCACCGGGGCCTGCACCGGTTGCCACGGTCTGCACAGCGCCAAGCTGCAGAAGCTGCTCAAGGGGCCGACCGCCACCGACCTCTGCGCCACCTGCCACGACGGGACCGGTTCCAAGTACGATGAGGCCAACGGCTGGGTGTACATGGGCCCCGCGCGGGGCTACGCCCCGGCTCCGGCCGGCCCCTTCGGCGAGCAGATGAAAGCCGGTGTCACTGGTCGCGCCACCTCGGTGCACAACCTCTACCGGGCCGGTGGGCCGGCTTACGCCCTGGTCTACCAGGCCCCGGGGAGCGGCTTCGACAGCGGGGGGCCGGCGGACCAGGTGACGGCCAACGGGGGTTCCGGCGCCGACCTCTCGCCCGTCGGCTGGAAGAACCAGTTGAGCTGTATCTCCTGTCACGAGCCGCACAACCGCGGGCGCAACTTCCGGCTGCTGCGCAACGACATCAACGATCTCCGGACGGGGGACGGACCGGCCGACGGATTCGCCGTTCGTGGCTTGAGCGAGGTCAATACCGATGGACAGGTGGTGGGCGGGGAAGAGTGGCCCCAGGCCTATGCCGACGCCGAAAACGGCGGCTCCCCGCTGCCGCCGGGCTTCGTCGTCCGTTTCAGCCAGACCAAGCTGTTGCAGGGGACGGCCAAGTTCTGCAGCCAGTGCCACCGCGCATTCTACTCCAAGACCATTCTCGAGGTCAACAAGCCCACCGTCCGCCGCATGGTACCGACCCTGACCGATGCCCAGGTGGACGAAATAGTCCGCTATTGGGCCGACCTCCCTCCGCTGGGGGCGCCCACGGCGCCGCCGCAGGTGATGGTCGACCGCTGCGACGGCTGCCACACCTTTTACTACAACAATCAACTGGTTCCCAACATGACCGCCAATATCGGTTGGGACACCGTCATCCACGTCGGCCAGGCCACCGGCAACCACAACCTGGACACCGCCGGCGGGGCGAGCCCGGGCAACGTCGAGGGCCTCGGCTACCGCCACCCGACCCAGGTACCGGCGTACCGGCTCAAGATATCCGACATGACCATCGACGGCCCCATCAGCCAGCGGCAGCAGCAGGAATTGACCGACGACATCTTCCAGCACCGGCTGAAAGACGGCCCGGTGAACATCGGCGTCAGCCTGGAGGGCGGCTATTACAACGGCTACTACCATACGGAAACCGCCTATGGCCAGTTCTCCCCAGGCACCTATAACGTGTACCCCAACAACGACGTGGTCTGCCTGACCTGCCACATGGCCCACGGGTCGCGGGCCGCGGGGAAGGTGGACGTGGCCTACGACAACGGCGCCCTCAACGGGACCGACAGCACGGACGTGGCCAGGCACCCCGTTTCCGGTTACTATACTTACGTGGGACCGGACGGGCAGCAGACGCCGGCGGAGAACCAGATCGGGGTGAGCGCGGCGCTGGCGCGTTTGGAACCCATGGCCAGCGTCTGCTTCCGTTGCCACAGCACCAAATCGGTGCCGTAGCGCCCCGTCCGGCATAGTCTTCCGTCAGGGTGTTCGCGCCGGCCGTTCCCCGTTATAATGGTTCGTGACGGGGGAGGAGCGTTGCCGGGTGAAGCGCCGGAGTCATCAGGTTTCGGGTAAGGCCGGGGGGCTCGAGCGACCGCCCCGGCGGATCCCTGTCCGGCGCATCCTTGAAACGCTGGCCCGCTGCTACCCCGACGCCCGCTGCGGCCTGGTCCACCGTAACCCGTTCGAGCTCCTGGTCGCTGCGATCCTGTCGGCCCAGTCCACGGACAGGTTGGTCAACCGCATCACGCCGCGGCTTTTCGCCGACTGTCCGACGCCGGCCCACTTCTGCCGCCTGACCCCCGGGGAACTGGAGGCATACATCAAGGAATGCGGGCTGTACAAGATCAAGGCCCGCAACATCCTGGCCGCCTGCCGCATCCTGATGGAAGAATACGGCGGGGAGGTGCCCGCCGACAGGGCGGCCCTGGAGCGGCTGCCGGGCGTGGGGCGCAAGACGGCCAACGTAGTGCTGTCGAACGCCTTCGGTGTTCCGGCCATCGCCGTGGACACCCACGTTTTTCGGGTTGCCAACCGGCTCGGGTTGGCCGAGGCTCGCACGCCGGAGGAAACCGAGCGGCAATTGATGCGGCGCGTCCCGAGGGAGGATTGGTCGGCCGCCCATCACCGGCTGATCCACCACGGCCGCCAGGTATGCCTGGCCCGCAACCCCCGCTGCCATCTCTGCGAGCTGCGGCCCGACTGCCGCCAGGCACGGGCCGGGCCGGCGGCCGCTGCTACCGGGCGAAGCGGTCCAGGCGGAGTTCCGTGACATACCGGCCGCGCAGGGTGATCGGGAAGGCCGTGCCCGTCGTGCCCTGCTCGGTCCCTGCGGGGGGCAGGTAGCCGGCCAGTTCCATATGGCGGCCGAAGGTGTCCGGGTTGGCGCCATCCAGGCCGACCAGGATTTCACCGACTCCGGAGAGCCGCACCAGACCCAGGACCCGCCCCTGGTAAAGCACGGCGCCCGTATCCGGGTCGAATATCTTCATGCGGCCCCGGATCTGTCCGGACAGGTTCCGGCTCAGGTCGTCCGGCAGCGTGATCTGCTGGTATTCCAGGATGACCTGCCCTGTCAGGTCGCCGGTCACCGAACCCTCGATGCGGACGTCTTGGACCCCATTGCCCTGCCCCTGCTTGGCGCCGGCCGCCTGTTCAGGGGGTGTTTCACCCCGGTTGTTTGGCTGCCCCGTCGCCGCCTTGATCTCGCCCTTGATCTGCAATGTCACCGGGTCACCGGGCGCGCCGGCCGTTTCACCGCCGAAGTCGCCCCGGTCTCGCTTGTCCAAGCCGCGCTCGTCGATGGCGGGGGTCCGGGGGCCGGCCGGGCTCGTCGTCGCGACCAGGGCCTTCATGCCCCAAACCCCCAGGTATGTGCCGAAAACGAGGAGGGCCGCCAGGGTGATGCCCAGGTGCCACCGGCCGGGGACGCCGGCGTAGATCCTCATGACGCCCGACAGGACGGCCGCCAGGGCCATGACCAGCACGGCCACCTGGAGGATGCCCGTCTCCCCGTGGCGAAAGGCGTTCAGGCTGGTGAGGAAGGCGGCCGCCCCGCCGATCAGCCCCCACAGGGCGTGCCGGCGCAACTCCGCCGGCATGGGCCGATCCGATTCCGGCGACCAGTCCGACGCGCGCACCAGGGACATGATCCTGATCCCGGTCAAGTAGGCCATGAGCAGGGCGGCGCCGATACCGGCGACGAGGATGACGGGTCCGAAGGACGAACCGGCTGCTGAAAACACGGCAAACGCCTCCCGTTTTGGGCCGGGGATCTTCCCCGGTTGTCCGCTCCCCCGGGCCGCGGAGCCGCCAACGCTCCCTATGGAGCATGACGGCTGCGGCTGGCGGGGGGAGGGGTTGGTGTGGCACGTGCCTGAGCGGGACGGGCCGCACGTTTTTTGCAATAACAATATCGCTCCGAATCCTTAAAGGGATATTAAAAGACGGGAGTTTACCGAGGCTTGGTGTGCGAAGCTCGGAACAAACGGCCAAGCTCAGCCTTGGGACGCCGTTGGGTAGCTTCCTGCAGCGGGATGCCGGCGGGCCGAAGGCCGGTTATACAGGCAACGACACCGTGAAGGTGCTTCCCTGCCCCGGGGTGCTGTCCACGCGGATGGCGCCGCCGTGGGCGTCGACGATCCACCGGGCGATGGCCAGGCCGAGGCCGGTGCCGCCCGCCGCCCGGGAACGGGCCTTGTCCACCCGGTAGAAGCGATCGAAGATCCGTTCCCGATCCTCCGGCGGGATGCCGATTCCCGTGTCGCTGACGGCCAGTTCCACCCGGTCACGGTGGGGGTTGGCTGTCAGAGTGACGCGGCCGCCGGCGGGCGTGTACTTGACGGCGTTATCCAACAGGATGAGCAGGAGCTGCTCCAGCCGGGTGGCGTCACCTGTCACGGGGAGCGCCGGCGGCAGGTGGGTATCGAGGGCCACGCCCTTCTCCCGGGCCAGCAGGCCGACCTTGCGGGCGACGCCTTCGGCCACCTGGGCCAGGTCGAAGCTTTTCCGCTCCAGGTCCATTTCGCCCGAGTCGGCGCGGGCCAGGGTCAGGAGGTCCTCCACCAGCCGCCCCATGCGGTCGCTCTCCGACAGGACGTTTCCCACCAGTTCCCGGGTGTCGCCCGGCGCCCCGGCGAGTTCCCGGTCGAGCAGTTCGGCAGAGGCGCGTATTATGGCCATGGGCGTGCGCAGTTCATGGGAAGCGTCGGCGACGAACTCCCGCTGCCGCCGGAAGGCCTGCCGGATCGGCACCAGGGCGCGGTCGGCCAGGAACAGGCCGCCGCCGGTGGCCAGGATCAACCCCATGCCCATGGCCAGAAGGATAGTGAGGAACAATTGCCTGAACATCTCCAACAGGGGCGTGATCGGCTTGCCGGCCTGGACGACGCCCAGATAACGGCCGCCGGACGTGTACACGGGCAGGGTGTATAGACGGACGGTTTCCCGCCGCCCGCCGACGGTCCTCTTCAGCGTGGTGTGGATGGGCCTGCCCAGGCGCCGGGCCTTGTCGAGGGAGGCGCGGTCGGGGAAGAAGGTGAGGTTGGGATTACTGTTGATGGACCCCGCGGCGGGCGTTTCTATGTAGGTCCAGAGAATGGTAAGGGCCAGGGGCTCGTCATCGTCTTCGGCTTTGCCGTGTTCGCTGAACTCCCCGTACAAGTAAGGGATATAGTTGCTGGCGGCGAACTCGGCGGCCTGGCGCACCTCGCTGTCGGTGAGATTGAACAGTTCCTCGTATATGGCCACGTACAGGCCGGCGCCGGTGGCCAGCAGGATGAGGGCCAGCACCGCCACGTACCAGGCCGTCAGCCGCAAACGGATCTGACGGAACACCCTCTCACCCCCCTGCTTGGCACCGTGAGTTCCACCTTCTCCGAAACGCGCAGATCACCCTTGGATTTTATATCCCAGCCCTCGCACGCTGTGAATCAGAGCCCGGTCAAAACCTTTGTCGATCTTGCGCCTCAGAAAGTGGATATAGATGTCGACGTTCGTTCCCAGGGCGTCGGACTCGTAACCCCAGACGTGCTCGATGATGCGGTCCCGGTTCAGCACCTGCCCGGCGTTGCGCATGAGGAACTCCAGAAGTGCGAATTCCTTGGGCGTCAGGTTGATGGTCCGGCCGCCCCGGGTAACCTCGTGGGTCTTGCGGTCCAGGACCAGGTCGGCCACCTGCAGGCGGTCCGCCGGCTCGAAATCGCGGTCGCCGCGGCGGGAGAGGGCGCGGATGCGCGCCAGCAATTCCTCGAAGGCGAAGGGTTTGGTCAGGTAATCGTCGGCCCCGCTGTCCAGGCCGCGCACCCGGTCCGGAACGGCGTCCCGGGCCGTCAGCATCAGCACCGGGGTCTTGACGCCGGCCTCGCGCAGGGCGCGGCAGACGGCGATCCCGTCCTTTCGTGGCATCATGATGTCCAGGATGATGATATCGAAAGATCCGGATAACCCCAGGTCCAGGGCGTGCTCGCCGTCGTAAGCCAGCTCCACCACGTGGCGTTCCTGCTCGAGCACCCGGCGGATCAGTCCGGCCAGCTTGACCTCGTCCTCGGCCACCAGGATATGCATCGTCCGTCTCCTTTGCCGCCGCTGGGTTCGTCTCATATCAAATATCGGCTACATACTCAAAGAGTTATTTTAACATTTGATTAAAAGGCCACGAGCCTCTTGCACAACCCGGGTCCCCGAGTGGTCGGTGGGGCCGCCAGCCCGAATCCAGGGCCGGTTGAGGCCCTCAAGTGCGAAGCACCGATGCACCGGAACGCGTTTCCGCTGCCGAGGTGGAGCGTATTTTGGCGGCCCCACCTTTGCGCGACAGGCTCCAACCTGCCGGGTTTCCCCTGCGCCAGCTTATTCGACAAAATTAGACATAAAGGGCTAGGGAGAAGGGCTTCTTGCGTTGACATTCCCTGGTTCCGATGGTACACTCAAAGTCAAAGTTGCAAGCAGAGTGGTTGGAGTGGGTGAATCTTCCCAGGTCCATGCACACCCCGCTCAGGGTGAGAGCTGACGTCATCGGCGGGGTGCTTCTGTTTCAGCCCGCTTCGCGCTCTACCCCTTCGTTATCGTTGTCGAATCCGGGGAGGGATTGCTTTGCGTCGCAATCTACGGGAGCGGATTCCCGGCGGTTGCGCCATCATCGGCGTCATGAGCGAGACCGGCCGGCGTTTCGACGGCACGACCGTCATCGAGGGCATCCGCTGCATGCACGAACGCTCCAACGGCCTCGGCGGCGGCTTCGCCGCTTACGGCATCTATCCCGATGACCTCAAGCCCTACTACGCGCTCCACGTCATGAGCCAGACCCATCACGAGCACGAGACGATGGAGGAGGGCATCCGCCAGCATTTCCGCATCATCCACCAGGAACCGATCCCCACGCGGCGCCATCCGCGGGTGGGTGAGGCGCCGATCCTCTGGCGCTACTTCGTGGCCGCCCCGACCGACTTCGCCGAACCGCCGGGCGAGGAGGAGTACATGGTCGGCAGGATCATGGATCTCAACGGCCGCGTGGAGGGCAGCCTGATCTTCTCCAGCGGTAGGGACATGGGCATCTTCAAGGGCGTCGGCTATCCCGAGGACATCGGCGAGTTCTTCCGGCTGGACGAGTACAGGGCCTACCTGTGGACCTCCCACGGCCGCTTCCCGACCAACACCCCAGGCTGGTGGGGCGGCGCCCACCCCTTCGGGCTCTTGAACTGGTCCGTCGTCCACAACGGGGAGATCTCCTCCTACGACGCCAACCGGCGCTACCTGGAGATGTTCGGCTACCGCTGCTACATGAAGACCGACACGGAGGTCGTCCTCTATCTCTTCGATCTCCTGAACCGCCGCCACGGGCTGCCCATCGAGTTGACCTGTTCGGTGCTGACGGCCCCCTTCTGGAACGAGATCGACGCCATGCCCCCTGCCGACGCCGAGCTCTGGCGGGCGCTCCGCCAGGTCTACGCCGGCGCCCTGCTGAACGGGCCCTTCAGCGTCATCGTCGGCTTCGAGGGCGGCATGGTCGGCCTGGCCGACCGCATCATGCTGCGGCCTCTGGTGGGCGCCCGGGCCGGCGACCTGGTCTTCATCGCCTCGGAGGAGGCGGCCATCCGCGCCGTCTGCCCATCGCCAGAGACGGTCTGGGCGGCCGAGGGCGGCGAACCCATCGTCGCCCGCCTGGCCCGCTCAGCCGGCGGATCGGAGCCGGCGTCCGCGCACAAGGTCGAGGTTCCGGCGGCGTCCTGAACGGGTTTCAAAGAAATCGGGCGGGGTCGCCCGCGTCCGTGCCGAGCATCGGGCAGCCGGCCCTTCCGCCCCGGCGGGAGGAGCGGGGCCGGTTCCCTCACCGGCAAGCGGTTCCGCGGAACCCCGATAGGAGAGGAAGAGTTCCATGAGCGTCATCAAGAACGAACCGGTCACCGAGCAGCCGGCGGGGGGATTGCTCCCGACGGGTGCGGTCCCCGCTGGTACAACGGGGTCCCCGCCGCGTCGGACTGCGTCCCCGGCGGATCGAGGATCCGTCGGCGTGGAGCGGGGCGGCGGGGTGGGCAACAAAGAGGACCTGGCCAAGAAGACGCGCCAGGCGGTCACGCCCTTCCGCCGGATGCGCCCCGCTGTCAGGACGCACCCGGATTTCCGCGTCATCGTCGACGAGGACAAGTGCACCCTGTGCCGGTTCTGCGTCCTGCAGTGCAGTTGGGACGCCCTGGGTTGGGACGACCGGGTCGTGCCCTTCGACGAGAACTGCGTGGGCTGCTGGCGCTGCGTCGCCGTCTGTCCCACCTACGCCATCCGCATCGAGCAGTGGCCGACCATGTACCGGGAGAACCACAACTGGACGCGGTTCATCGCCAATAGCGTCCGCAAGCAGGCGGGGTCCGGCGGCAAGCTGCTGGTGGGGACCGGCAACGACAAGCCGTATCCCGTCTACTGGGACCACCTGCTGATCGACGCCTGCCAGGTGACCAACCCGTCCATCGACCCCCTGCGGGAGCCGATGGAGCTGCGCACCTACGTCGGCGCCAAGCCGGACCGGGTCGACCTGGCGGCCTACCTGTCCGCGCGGGAACGCCATTTCATCCCAACGGATCACCGATCCGTCGGGGACCCCGATAGATCAGGCGATCCCTCGGCCAACGGCAGGCCCGCCTTTGACAGGGATCTGCGCCGGCGCCTGGGGATCGGCCCCCAGCTCAGGCTGGAGACGCCGATCATGATCGCCGCCATGTCCTATGGGGCCGTCAGCCTCAACGTGCAGAAATCGTGCGCCCGGGCCGTGGCCGAGATGGGCACGTACTGGTGCACCGGCGAGGGCGGCATGCACCCCGATCACTACCCGTACGCCGACCACACCATCGTCCAGGTGGCCTCGGGGCGCTTCGCCGTCGACGCCGACTACCTGAACCGGGCGGCGGCGGTGGAGATCAAGATCGGCCAGGGGGCCAAGCCGGGCATCGGCGGCCACCTGCCCGGCGAGAAGGTCACGGCGGACATCGCCAGCACGCGCATGATCCCCGAGGGCTCCGACGCCATCTCGCCGGCGCCCCACCACGACATCTATTCCATCGAGGACCTGCGGCAGTTGATCTTCGCCATCAAGGAGGCCACCCGCTACGAGAAGCCGGTCTTCGTGAAGATCGCCGCCGTCCACAACGTGGCGGCCATCGCCAGCGGCATCGTGCGGGCCGGGGCCGACGCCGTCGTCATCGACGGCTTTCGCGGCGGCACCGGCGCGGCGCCGACGATGATCCGCGATCACGTCGGCATCCCCATCGAGCTGGCCCTGGCGGCGGTGGACGACCGCCTGCGCCAGGAAGGCATCCGCAACCGGGCGACGGTCATCGCCAGCGGTAGCATCCGTTCCAGCATGGACGTGGTCAAGGCCATCGCCCTGGGCGCCGATGCCGTCTACGTCGGCACCGCGGCGCTGATCGCCCTGGGGTGCACCCTCTGCCAGCAGTGCCACCGGGGCCGCTGCGCCTGGGGCCTGACAACCCAGCGGCCGGACCTGGTCAAGCGGGTCGACCCGGAGGAGGGCTGGCAGTTGATCGCCAACCTCTTCAAGGCATGGAGCGGCGAGATCAAGGAGACCTTGGGTCTTCTGGGCATCAATTCCCTGGAGAGCTTGCGGGGCAACCGGGAACGGTTGCGCGCCGTCGGCTTGAGCCAGGCGGAAATGGACATTTTGGGCGTAAAGCCCGCCGGGAGGTAGTGGAGGAATGCCGGTGGAGGCCCCGCGCAAGCGGCAGGCTGCCGCAAACGAAATCACCATCGACGCCGAAGGGTTGCATTATCGCGATCTCAACGAACTCATCCACCAGGCGGCCGCGCAGGGGGCTCGGGTCATCGACGTGAGGAACGTCAACGGCCAGCGCTATATCGGGGCCGGGCTGCGCCTGCCGGTCACCATCCGGCTGCACGGCACCGCCGGCAACGACCTGGGCGTCTTCATGGACGGCCCGACCATCGAACTGTTCGGCAACGCCCAGGACGGCGCGGCCAACACGATGAACTCCGGTCGCATCATCATCCACGGCGACGCCGGCCAGATCTGCGGGCTGTCGATGCGGGGCGGGCGCGTTTACGTCCGGGGCAGCGTCGGCTACCGTTCCGGCATCCATATGAAGGGTTACCAGGACAAGGTGCCGGTGGTGGTCATCGGCGGCCACGCCGGGTCGTTCCTGGGCGAATACATGGCCGGCGGCCGCATCTATGTCCTCGGGCTGGACGCCCCAGCCGCCTGTCCCCTTGGCGGCGGCAAGGAGCCCGTCTGGCGGGTGCCCGAACGCTGCAGGTCCCTGACCGGCCGTTACACCGGGACCGGCATGCACGGCGGTGCCATCTATGTCCGCGGCCAGGTGGACCCCGCCCTCTGCGGCAGGGAGGCGGTCATCAGCCCGGCCACCGACGACGACCTGCCGGTCATCCGCCGCGACATGGAGGATTACGCCCGCTGCTTTGGGCTCGACGCCGGCTACATCCTGTCGGTGCCCTTCACCCGGCTGGCGCCCAAGTCCCACCGGCCCTACGGGAAGAATTACGCGTATTGATCCGGCGGGGGCGGGAAATGCTGCCGGGCCAAAGGCTTGACTTGTGGTGTGCCGGTTTCCTACGACGAATTTGAGAGCCAAATCAGGCAAAAATTGCATCGTGTCGGTCAACGGCACGGGTGATCAGCAGTTCGTCGAGTTTCGCATGGTGCGTGTTCTTCATCGGCACCCGCCGGATGAACAAGCCGTGGCGGTCAGCCAGAGCCACGACTTCCGGCGCGTCATCATAGGTCATCAGCACCTCCCCGGATACCCGCGCCGTCAGCGCGAAGAGCCGCTCGTGATCGACGTCGTTATAGGTATACAGCCGTTTCCCCGCTCGCTTGCCCCCGGCGGTGTATGGCGGATCGATGAAAAATGCCGCCTCCGGCTCGTCGCGGTACGCCTCGATCCACTGCAGGCCATCGCCTTCGACGAAGGTGATGCGGCTCCGCACCGCCTGGATCTCGCGGATGCGTCGGGTCAGGGTCCGGGGATACCAACGGGAGGCGATTCCCCGCCCGTTCTCCCCTTCTTTCATCAGGCTCGCGCCGGGCGCCAGGATGCCGCCCCGCTGGGCCCGGTTGCGCAGGATCGCCTGAAAGCCCTGTTCGCGCGAATCGCCGGGAACCTGGCTCAGGGCTTGGCGAACCGATTCCACCGTGATGTCGAAGTGGAGGATGCGGTTGATCAGCCAATCGGCGTCATCCAGGATCGTGCGCCAAGCGGCCGCCATCTGGGGGTCAATTTCCACCATGACGGCCCGGTCGACGAGATTCTCGAATACGGCCGTCAGGGAGATGATGCCGCCCCCGGCGAAGGGCTCGACGAGCACCCGGGGGCGATCGGGGAGCGTCCGCAACCATCGGCGGACTTCCGGAACGAGCCACGTTTTTCCTCCCGGATAGCGAAAGGGACTCCGCTTCGGGACAGACGCCACGTTCACGATCTGGCCCACGTCTCTTCCCTCCTCGGATCGCCCGTGATGGATTCAACCATATCTTAGCATCCCGGAGCGGCTGTGGGTTGCCGCGGCGCTGCTTCGAGGCAACGGTTGTGGACGGGTTGCGGTATAATCGAGCCATGAGGAAAATCCGGAACGACGGCCGGCTGATCGACATCGAACCCCGCATGGACGCCCTGCGGGCCTGCCTGGGTGCGGTTCGGGGCCTGGCGGCCGCCTACCTGTACGGCTCCTACGGTACACCATACCAGACCCCCCTCTCCGATGTGGATCTGGCCTTGGTCTACCGGATGGATGCGCTACCGTCCTTCGGTGAGGAACTGGAAACCATCGGGCGGGTCATCGACGCGACGTGCCGGGATGACGTCTCCGTCACGACCTTGAACCGCGCCCCGGTGATCTTCCAATTCCGGGTTCTGGAGACGGGGCGGCTGATACATTGCGCCGATCCTGTCGCGCTGGCCGACTTCGTGGAGCAGGTGCTGCAGCGGCACGGGGACTATGTGATCGATTACGAGCGGTTCCTGCGTGAGTACGACGCCGCCTTGGTGGAGCGATACCGCCATGAGTGAATCGCCGGTGGACAAGGAAAAACTCCGGCATAAAATACATTTCATTCAGGATGCGGTACGCCGGTTGGAGGAGATCCGGGGACGGGGTCGGGACGCGTTCCTGGCTGACGGCATCCTGCAGGCGGCCGCTGTCCACCTGCTGCAGACGGGTGTGGAGGCGATGCTGGACGCGGCCAACCACATCGTGGCCCGGGAAAGGCTGGGGCTTCCCAAGACGTACCGCGAGTCCATGGAATTGTTGCTCCATGCCCGCCTCCTCCCGGCGGACAAGGGTCGCGACTTCATCAACATGGTGAGGTTTCGTAACCGGGCCGTTCATCTCTATGACACCATCGAGCCAGGAGAGATATATGCGATCCTGGAGGATCACCTGGGAGACTTCGAGGTGTTTGTCCGCGCCATCCTGGATCGATACTTTGCAAACCCCCCGACGTGAGCGGGCCACCCTCCCGCATATCCTTTACGGGGTGGTGGTCGTGGAGATCCTGCCCGGCGACTTCGTCGGCTTCCGGGCGCGGCGGGACCGGCGGCTGTTCCGCGTGAAGTCCCTCGACGGCGATGTGGCCGTCATCTATTGCCCCTGTTGCGGCATCGTCGGACGTTCCATGCTCAAGGACCTGCGCCGTCTGCACCCGTTGGAGGCTCAGCACCGGCTCGACGGCGCGGACGCGCCGGACGTTCCGCTGGTGGATGCGGGGATGCTGGGCGGCCTCGATCGGGGGGATGGAGGCGGGGCGGGGGCCGGTTCCGCGGAGGAGGACCGTCTCCCGCCGCAGCCGCCGACCGGCGGTGGGCGCGAAGACGGTGACGGGGAGCCTTCCGTGGCGCCGCGACCCCACCGTGGTGGCCGGCCGGTGAAGCGGCGCAGGCGGGACGGGAGGAAGAAGAAGTGAGCCCCCATGCCGGCAGGCCGGCACCAACGAAGGATGAAAACGGGGTGCCCGGCCGCGCTTCCCATTTCACGCAGCAGGAACGCGCCGCTCGGCACGGAATAGTGAAGGGAGACGGTGGAATGTTCGATATGTCCGCCGCATTCCCGAAAGCGGGGGATGGGAACGTGCATGAGGACATGCCGCCGCCGGAGGCGCTCATGGACCGGCTGTCCGGCATTCGCGAGACCCTGGCCGCCGAGCTGGTGGGGCTTGCCGACGAGGATCTGGCGTGGCGCCCGGCGCCGGACCGCTGGTCGGTCAAGGAGGTGCTGGCGCACCTGCTGGACCTGGACGAACGGGGCTGGCCCCGGCGCCTGCAGGCTTTCGCGGAGGCGGGCGCGGGGGAGGAGCCGGCGCTGCCGCCCACGCCGCCGGATGAGGCCCGCAACCGTGAGCTGTGCCTGGCCCATACGGCCGAGGGCCTGCTGGACAGGCTTCAGGCGGTGCGGAACGCCAACCTCGACCGGCTGAGGGCTGTGCCGGCCGGCGGCTGGGGTCGGTTCGCCCGGCACCCGAAGTCGGGGCGGGTGACCCTCCACTGGCTGGTCAATCGCTGGGCGGAGCATGACGCCGGCCACGTGGACCAGATCC
>DYIH01000305.1 GCA_020723785.1 Thermaerobacter marianensis | reverse complement strand
CCGTCTTTACGGGCTTTTTTGCACTTTTGTGTGAGCGGCGACTGTCGAAGTCGGGAGGGGGTTGCGGTTGTCATGGACAAGCAGGTGCGCGTCGGCTTGACCGGCCGGTTCAGGATCGGGACCAAGCTGACCGGCGGATTCGTAGTGGTGATCGCCCTGATGGTTGCGGTCGGCGCCACCGGCTATTTCTCCATGCGGAGCATGGTGAGGATGGCCGATCAGATGTACGCGGAGAGGCTGGTGCCGATCACCCAGCTGGCGGCGGTACGGGCCAACGCACTGAAGGTCCGGGAACAGGTGCTGCTGCACGTGGCCGCCACGGATCCCGACCGGATGCGGGAATACGACGCCAGGATCGAGGAGCATGAACAGGCCATGCTCAAAGCATTGAACGCCTATGCCGCCGGCAACCACCTGGTCCCCGAGGAGAAGGCGGCACTGGCGGCGGTCAGGGAAGCCTGGAAGGCCTACCAGGAGGGCAGGGGGAAGGTGCTGGCCCTGAGCTCGGCCGGCCGGAAGGAAGAGGCTCGCGAGGCTGCCGCCACCGGGGTGGGAGGGAAGCGTTTCGCCGAGGCCCTGGACGCGGTGAACCAATTGATGGAAGTGAACAAGAAGGTGGCCGGTCAGCTCAACCGGGACATCGAGCAGGCCGCCGGCCGCGCCAACACGGCGGTGGCCTTCGTCATCCTGGGGTCCGCGGTCCTCGCCCTCGGCTTGGGCATCGCCCTGGCCCGGGGCATCGCCCGCTCCGTCGGGGTGGTGGCGGAGACGGCCCGGCGGGTGGCGGGGGGCGACCTGACGGTGCCGGAACTGCCGGTGCGTTCGCTCGATGAGGTCGGGCAGATGGCGCGGGCTTTCAACCAGATGGTGCGCGACCTGCGGGAGATGTTGAACAGAGTCAACGCCGCCAGCCGGCGGGTGACGGCGTCCAGCGAGGAGCTGGTGGCCGCTTCGGACCAGGTGGCCCAGGCCACGGCGCAGATCAGCACGGCCGTCCAGCAGGTGGCCCAGGGCGCGGCGGAGCAGACGGCCAGCTCCGAAGAGACGGTCACGGTGATGGAGCAGCTGCGGCAGGCCATCGACCAGATCGCCCAGGGCGCCCAAAGCCAGGCCCAGCACGTCGCCCGGACCTCGGCGATCATCGCCCAGATGGCCCAGGCCATCGACCAGGTGGCCGGGCAGGCGCAGCAGGTCTCCGACGCGGCGGGACGGGCGCTGTCCGCGGCGGAGGACGGCGGCGCGGCGGTGCGGCAGACGGTGGCGGGGATGGAACGGATCCGCAACACCGCCCTGGAGGCGGCGGCGCGGGTCATGGAATTGGGCCAGCAGTCCCGTCAGATCGGGGAAATCGTCGAGGTGATCGGCGGCATCGCCGACCAGACCAACCTGCTGGCGCTGAACGCGGCCATCGAGGCGGCGCGGGCCGGCGAGCACGGCAAGGGGTTCGCGGTGGTGGCCGAAGAGGTGCGCAAGCTGGCGGAGCGTTCCGGGCGGGCCGCACAGGAGATCGCCGAACTGATCGAGGCCATCCGGACGGGCGTGGATTCGGCGGTGGCGGCGATGGACGCCGGGACGCGGGAGGTGGAGGCCGGCGCCGAACTGGCCGGCGGGGTGAGCCGGGCGCTGGACAACATCCTGCAGGCCATGCGGCAGACCAACGGCTACGCGCAGAACATCTCGGCGGCGGCGGAGGAAGTGGCGGCCAGCGCCGGCGAGGTGGTCCGGGCGGTGGAC
>DYIH01000304.1 GCA_020723785.1 Thermaerobacter marianensis | reverse complement strand
TGGGGATGGTGAACAGGAACGCGATCCAAAAGCGGCGGCCGATGTCGGATTCCATCTTTCTTGCCGCCAACGGATCGGCAACCGCGCCACCGTGCTCGGTGTGATTAGGATGGAATACCTTCCCGGCCGCTTTGCCGACAGGGTGGCCCGCGTGGTCATGGTCGTGTTCGTGGTGGTCGGTCATGGATCAGCGCCCCTTTCCCTTCATCTCCTTGCGGCCGGCGCCGATCCGTACCTTGGACAGGGCGCGGAAGCCCTGCGAGCGGCGGAGAGGGCGGTTCCGCCTCATGTAGGCCACGTTTTCCCTATAAGTATCGATCGGGATGCGCCGCATTTCATATGGCCTCCGCGATCAGGGGTACCGGTGCGATGTGTTTGGAGAAGTGGGGAATGGAATCGGTGATGACGACCTCGTCCGCCCCCGCTCCGATGAGCCGGCGGTAGGCACCACTTTACGACCCCTGGCGGAACGCGGCCTGGACAATACCCCCTCCCGCGCCGCCGCCCGCACGAGGGTCTCATAGATCGACCGGGTGAGGTCCAGGGCCTCGCGGCACTCGGCTTCGGAAACCTGGTACCCTTCGTGGATGGCCCGGTTGCGCGTCTCCCGGAAACGGTGGAGCAGCTTTCCCACCGAGCCACCCATGCCCGATGCTCGAGCCAGCAGGTCGTCGAGCGAACGGCCGTAGACACGGCGGAAGAGGCTGCCCATGCGCACCGCGATGCTGTGGTTGCGCCGCAGCATGCTGCGGATCTCCCGCCGGTTCCACCCGTCACGGAGCATCTTGTGCGCCAGGAACCACTCCACGTACAACTCCAGCGAGACGAACGAGATGATGAAGGAGGCGGTGTGGTAGCCGTCCTTCCAAAGGCGGACGGCCTGCTCGTAGATATCGAGAAACAGGTGGCAGTGACCGGCGTACTCGAATACCGCCCGGCAGTCGGGCTCCTGACACTGGAGGGCGCAGGGGTGGCCCGAGACCCCGTAGGTGTTCACCTTTTTGCAGATGGGGCAACCGATTTCGAGCTCCACGCGTCTTCCGCCCCTGATTCTCAGACATTATTTGTCGTGTTGCCGAGATGTGGTTCCAGTCAAACGCCAACCCGTCGTGCTTTTCTGCCATTTTTCGCTATACCGCCTTCAATTTCCTGTTGGGTCCGGAACTCGCGGACGACCTGCGACTGTTCCATGGAATGCACGGTCGGGCTCCTGCATCCAAACGCGCAGCGGCGTCGGGGACGGTTGCACGGGTTGGACGCAGGCCGGCCCGTCGTGCCGCGGCGAGTTGACCAGGGAGGACATCTCGTGGGCCTCCATCGTCTCGGCCGCGGCGGGGCCAAGGAGCGGCTGGGCCATTCCAACATCGGCTTCATGCTGGATACCTATAGCCATGTCCTGCCCGGAATGCAGCGGGAGGCTGCCAGCAAACTAGACGCCCTGTTGTTCGGGGAAGGGACGGAGAAAAAGAAGCGCCAGGGTTAAGGCCCTACCCTCTTCCCTGGCGGCTGCACCCGGGGCGCTGGGACGATGCTGGCGCCCCTCCCTTTTATATGCCTGTCTGCGCCGGCACATTTCCCCGGCCCTGCGGCACATCAGCGGCACACTTTTTCCCTGCCTGGCATCACTTCCCTGCCCGCAAACACCTTGACGCAAACACATTGATAAATCTGGTGGGCGTGGAAGGACTCGAACCCTCGACAGGCTGATTAAGAGTCAGCTGCTCTACCAACTGAGCTA
>DYIH01000303.1 GCA_020723785.1 Thermaerobacter marianensis | reverse complement strand
CGCGCGGGACCCGTGCAACCGCCCCGGTTCGATCACGCGCATCCCCGGGCGTTCATCGACCAAACCTTCAACCCACGGGCGTCAAACCCGCGGGAACGCCTCTTCGATCCAGGCGGCCACCGTCTCCGGAGCCGCGGCGCGTCCGGCTGAGTTCGCCGCGCGCAATGCCGCCACATCCCGCGGTTCCCGCCCGGCCTCGTGCAGGTGGTCCGCCAGGCTGCGCTCCCGTTCCATCACCTGCATGAGCGGCCCTCCTCCCCGGTGTCGAGGGGTTCGGAGCCGGGGGTGCCAGTTTGATAGTCATGTTTCTCCTCGTGACATTTCGAGGCATGGAAAAGCTCGTTCAAACTCACGCCGTACAGGTCGGCGATACGCACGGCCACGTCCACGGGCGGGAGCCTCCGTCCGTTCTCGTACTGGTTGTACCGGTTCGGCCGCAGGCCCAGCCGCCGGGCGGCCTCGATCTGCTTCCAACCCCTGGCCAGCCGCAGCTGGCGCAGGTTTTCATTCCAGCGTGTCGTGGCCACCCTCTCCTCCGCCCTGCCGTGATACCCGTCCCCTTCAATGTATGCAACTTAACGTGAGATGTCAAGGAGTGAAATATCAAATCGTGACATGTCTTTACACGATTCACATCACGTGATACCATGTGCTTGACATGCTATGCTATGCTGTGCCGTGCTATGGTGCGGTGAACGGGGGGGGATGAAGATGACCCTGGGGAGCAGGATCAGGCGCCTGCGGGAGGAGAAGGGCCTCACGCAGGTGGAGATGGCCCGGCTGCTGTCCATCCGCCACTCCACCGTCTCCCAGTGGGAGACGGGCAAGCGGACGCCGGACTACGCGACCCTGCGCCGCCTGGCCGAGTTCTTCGGCGTCCCCCTCTCCCATCTCCTCGACGAGGACCAGCCGCTCGGCGGGGCGGCGAGGGCCGGCGCCCCACCCCCCGCCGACATGCCCCCCAACGTCTGGCCGGTGCTGGACTGGAGGCCGGTTGCGGTGTACGGGCGCATCCCGGCCGGCCGGCCGCAGCCGCCGATGGACGGGATCGAGGGGTGGGAGTGGTACCCGTCCGAGAGCGTGCGCGGCGGCGAGTTCTTCCTCCTCCGCGTCTCGGGGGACAGCATGGACGGCGGCGCCCGGCCGATCCGGGCCGGCGACCGGGTGCTGATCCGCCGGCAACCGGCCGTCGAGGACGGGGAGATCGCGGTCGTGTGGTGGAAAGAGCATGACGAGGCCTGCCTGAAGCGGGTGTTCCACCAGGGGAAAACCATCGTGTTGGTCTCGGACAACCCGAGCTACCCGCCGTTGGTGCTCCCGTCCAGAGAGGTCAGCATCATCGGCAAGGTGGTGGAGGTGAAGTGGCGGGTGTAGTAGCCCGCGCGCGTTGATCACGCGCATTGCATTTGAAAACACGCGTGCGTGATAAATTCCAGGGCGTTCCGTTGCCCTGTGTTACGGTTCTTGCGATTCCTTTGTGATTCCTTTGCGATTCCTTTGCGGTTCTTGTGGTCTATTTTCTGGTTTCATGTGATGCCCTCTTGTTACTTTTCCGTTAATGCGTGTCAATGAATCGCCGTTGGCCATCAATTGGTATTTGGCAGGTCATGGGGCTGGCATCATGGAATACACTTGGGGGAGGTTGCGCCATGAACCTTGAGGATCTACGACGCCTCATCGCCCCGGGCGAAGGCCCCACCCTTGAATTCAAGCGATCCACCGGGGAACTCCGCGAGGGGATGGAAGCCCT
>DYIH01000302.1 GCA_020723785.1 Thermaerobacter marianensis | reverse complement strand
ACCTGGTGGCCCTGGACGCCGCCACGGGCGGTGAGGTCTGGCGGCGGCGTCTGGCGCGCCAGATCTACTTCGCCCCCTCGGCGGGCAGCCCCCTCTACGCCTTCGGCCGGGTCTTCGTCACCACCCAGGGTGACGCCAGGCAGGAGCACCACACCCTCCACGCCCTGGATGCCCGGACCGGTGAGGTTTTGTGGCAGGCGGCCGCCGGGAGCGGGTTCGCCACGCCCGTCCTTCAGGGTGAGTCCATCGTGGTGAGTTCCACCGACGGGCGGGTGATAGGCTTCAACCCTTTCACCGGAGAGAAGGTCTGGACGGCCAAGACCGGGTACGGCACCTACGAGTCCTCGCCGGTGCCCTTCGGCGACGGGCTGGTGATGGGCAGCCTGGTCGGGATCTTGGTCGGCCTGGCGCCTACGGGCGCGGCTACCGCCACCGGGCTCATCCCGCAGGATGTCGCCTGGCGGGTGCACCTCGGCGACGGCTTCCTCTTCGCCCGGGCGGCCGCGGCAGGCGAACGGGTGCTGATCGGCTCCCTGGACGGGCGATTGTACGCCATCGCTGCCCCGCGGCCCGCTTTGCCACCGCGGTCGGATCCGCCCTTCCGCGACCTGGCTGGACACTGGGCCGCGGCGGACGTGGCCCGGATGGCCCGGTACGGGCTGGTTTCCGGCTATTCCGGGGAGGGCTTCCGGCCGGAGCGGGCGGTGACCCGGGCCGAGTTCGCCGCCCTTCTGGATCGCGCCCTGGGCCGGCGGGCTGCGCCGGAAGGCTTCGCCAGCCTGTTGGCCGACATGGATGGCCACTGGGCGGCGGAAGCAGTCCGGGCGCTGGAGGCCCGCGGCCTGGTGCAGGGAACGGCCGGGACCGACGGGCGGCCGGCCTTTGAGCCCGACCGGAACCTGACCCGGGCCGAGGCTGCGGTGATGCTGGCGCGGGCCGCCGGGTGGGAGGCGGCGCCGGAGGGGTTTGCCGGTCGGCTGGCGGACCTGGGCGGCCACTGGGCGGCGGAAGCGGTTCGAGCGCTGGAGGCCCGCGGCCTGGTGGGGGGCACGCCGGGGCCGGACGGGCGGCCGGTCTTTGAGCCCGACCGGAACCTGACCCGGGCCGAGGCGGCCGTCATGCTCTGGCGCCTGCTGGCGTCATGACCGCGGCGGGGTGCTTATCGGCAGCCGTGCATCCCCCTTCAACAATCACCGGCTGCATCACGAAAACAACACTGAAAGTACATTTCGTGCTCAGGCCACGGGGTGGGGGGAGAGATACACGGTGCCGGAGGGGCGTCGCCAGGAGATCAGTTTCAGCAAACCTTATCTCACCTTGACGGAGGCCGTGACGCTGGGGGTCATCCTGCCGGGCGGTCCGGTGCGGGTCGCGATCGGTGACGCCGTCGGGCCGGAAAGACGCCTCGACCCGGCCGGCGCCTCTCTTTGCGAGGGCCGCATCGACGCCTTCAGTTTGATGAACAGCACGATCACCGTGTTCTGCGCGGAATGCGAACAACCGGAGACGGACGCCCCGGTTAAGCTGGCCATCGGGGTCAACAGCGGACTCTACGTGGCGTCCGGAAGCGTACAGGAGACGGCCGTCACGGATCGGGGGTCCGTCCTGATCACCGTTTGGCTGGGCGGGCTGCACTGGATCGAGGAACGGGAATACGTCCGGGTACAGATTCCCGGCAGCCGGGCCACCTGCCGGACAGATGACCGGGTGCTCGATTGCCCGGTTGAGAACATCAGCGCCCGCGGTATGCTCATCGGG
>DYIH01000301.1 GCA_020723785.1 Thermaerobacter marianensis | reverse complement strand
GATGGCAGTCAAGTGCTTAAGTCAAATGTGTCCGTTATTGCCAGGATACCTCATGACAGCCCGGGCTTTTATCCAACAGCGGGGGGTAAGCCGGTGACTCTGACCGAGGTGTTCGATCTGATCGAGACCATACAGGCGGTGGACAGTGATACGGTCCACGTCGAGGCCAAGAAGGCCAAGCGGGAACTTCCCCGCCGGTTGTGGGAAACGCTTTCCGCCTTTGCTAACACGCCGGGTGGGGGCGTGATCATCCTGGGGCTCGATGAAGAGACGGGGTTCGAACCGGTCGGTGTGGAGGATCCGCGGAAGATCCAAAGCGACCTGGCCAGCCTATGCGATCAGATGGAGCCGCCGCTTCGTCCCCTGATCGAGGTCCATCTCCTGGACGGCCGGGCGGTCGTGACGGTCGAGGTGCCCGAACTGCCGGTGGAATAGAAGCCTTGCTACTATCGCGGCGCGGGCATGACCAACGGTGCCTTCGTCCGCGTGGCCGACGGGGACCGCCGCCTGACGCCCTACGAGGTCCAGGTGATGCTGGCTTCACGCGGACAGCCGCGCGAAGACGAAGCGCCCGTTCCTGAGGCGACGTGGGAAGACCTCGACACCCTGCTCGTAGCAAGATGCCTGGAAAGGCTCCGGGCCGATGAGGGGAGCCCCTTCCGCGCCATGCCGGACCAGGCCGTGTTGCAGAACCTGCGTGTTCTCGTCCCAGCCGACGCCGACAGTGGGAGATGGGTGCCGTCGCTGGCGGGGCTGATGGCCCTGGGGCGGTATCCCCAGAGGTTCTTCCCCTCCCTGGGAGTGACTTTCGTCGTTTATCCCGCCGGCGAAATCGGGGTTCCGGGTCCCGGGGGCGAGCGTTTTCTGGACAACCGGCGCCTCGACGGGCCGGTTCCCGCCATGGTGATCAAGACATTGGACGCGCTGAAGCGCAACATGAAGAGACGGGCGGTCATCAGGGGGAGATTCCGGGAAGACATTTGGGAGTACCCGGAGGATGCCCTGCGGGAAGCGCTCGTCAACGCGTTGGTGCATCGCGACTACAGCCCGGCGGCTCGGGGTACGCCCGTACAAGTGCAGATGTTCTCGGATCGATTGGTGATCGTCAACCCCGGCGGTCTCTTCGGTCCCGTGACGGTTGACCGGCTCGGCGAGGCCGGCATCTCGGCGGCGCGCAACCAGACGCTGATCCGGATCCTGGAGGACCTGCCGGCGGCGGGCGAAAACCGCACCCTCTGCGAGAACCGGGGTTCCGGCATTGGGGCCATGCTGGCCAGCCTGCGGCGGGCGGGGATGAAACCCCCCGAATTTGAGAACACCATCGCCGCTTTCCGGGTCATCTTTCCCAACCACACGCTCCTCGACGAAGCGACGTTGGCCTGGTTGGCCGACGCGGTGCCGGCATCCATAGCGGACTCACAGCGCATGGCACTGACCTATGTTCGTCATAACGGCAGGATCACCAACGCCGAGTACCGGCGCTTGACGGGTCAGGACAGCCGCGAGGTCTCTCGCGAACTCCGACATCTGGTCGATCTGGGGCTATTGTTGCCGCGAGGCGCGGGGCGCTGGATGTCCTATGTGCTCGACCCCGCGCGGGCGGTGAAGGCCGTCCGTGAGTCATTGGGGCAGATGCGGTTTTTTGATGTTGTTGAAGATCACGAAGGTATTCCGCGAAAGGATGTACATCCTATATCACAAGATGTGCCTCCCCGCAAGCGGCGGAACCGGAAACGGGACATTATCGATCTCTTGGCGGCGGAAGGGCCGTTGTCCTGCCGGGAGATCG
>DYIH01000300.1:772-1793 GCA_020723785.1 Thermaerobacter marianensis | reverse complement strand
GGTAGAGCTCCCGCTCGTCGATCACCATGGGCTTGTCCGACGCGTTGCTCAGCTGGTACTTCTCGCCCCTGAGCGGCCCCTGGACGATCTTCACCAGGACGAACATGGCTTCCTTCCAGAGCGGCACCAGTTCATTCGCCGTCCGGGACTCCATGTCCGTTTCGCCGTCGGCGTCGAGGGCCAGGACAACCCGCTTGATCGCCTGGCTACGGGCGGAATCCTTGCCAGCCCGTTTGCCGGCGGACTCCCCGCCCCTGCCCTTGATGACGATCGAGTCGGCCGGCCCGTCGGTCAAGGACAACAGCAGCTTCCAGGTCCGTCCGGCATCGTCCGCCACATAGGCGCTGAAGGCCGGCTTGTCGGTCGTGGGCTTCACGAACGCCGCGCCCGCGTCCTTGTCCGCCTTCACGTCGAAGTCACCCTCGGCGCCGAACACCCGCCGGATGCGATGCCCCTCGATGCGAATCAGCGTGGGCTCAGCGCGCGACAGGCTTGCCGCGAGCGTGTCGTCGGGACGCCCCTGCAGAACCTGGGCCGCACCCGCGTCAAGGCTGGCCAGCAGCAGGAGTGCCGAAAGGATTCTGGTCACTGGTTTCTTTGAGATCGGAAACATGGAGTCGTCCATTGATGAACTGGAACCCGACGAGGTAGGTGGCATTCCGCTCGGGGGCTTTCTTGTCGCCCACCCAGGTGAGGAGGGTTCCGGAGAGCGCCACGCGCTGGTTGCGCTCATCCGGCGTGACATTGCGCACGGAGAACAACGTGGACGTGTTGTTCTTCTTCAGGAACTCGGCCCGCGCCCCCATTTCCGCCTGCAGGCGCCCAGATTCGGACGGGGCCGCGTACTTGAGGAACAGGCTGTTCTGGTAGTCCGCGACGGTCGGCGTGATGTTGAGCGCCAGGCCCGCGTACCAGTAGGCCATTTCCTCCAGGTATTCCCTGGACACGGCATTCCCCGAAACCCAGAAGGAGCGCCGGATTTCCGGCGGCGTGACGACCGTCTTCTCGGCGCCAACGAGCC
>DYIH01000300.1:0-762 GCA_020723785.1 Thermaerobacter marianensis | reverse complement strand
AAGACGAGCCCGGCACCGATGACGATCACCAGCACCAGGCCGGCGACCAGCATCCGCAGGAAGCGAATCTCCTCGTTGGCGTTGTCCCGGTCCGAGAGGTACTTCTTGAAGAGCATTGCCTACCCCAGGAAGTAGCGTTGGTCGGACGGGGGTGTGACGCGGGGTTTCACGAACCAGCCGCTCGGCAGCCACCAGTAGAGGGCATGGACAGCGAACTTCGGGTGCTTGCCGGCCTTGAGCCGGCCGTACTGCCATGCCGTAGCCGCACCGAGCGCCATGCCCAGCAGCATGGAGCCGGCGATGACGCCCATGCCCAGGAGCATGATGGCGAGGATCGCCTGGTCCATCTCCCACCACAGGAAGCGCTCCTGCGCGTCGAGGGACTTGGGGATGTAGCCGGTTTCGTCGCCGCCCATGCCGCACCCTCAGATCGTCGCCGTCAGGATGCCGGTGATGATGGTCGGCGTGTATTGGAGGAAGACGGCAAAACCGACGCCCGCGAGAATCGGAATCGGATTGACGCGCGCGATCGATATGATCGCGCCGATGCCGACGGCTGCTACCGCGACGGCCCGGCCGAAGTAGCCCGTGACGACGTTGTTGAGCCAGGTGTAGAGGTTCTGGAACTCCGTCCCGGTCGTGCCGGCAAAGGCACTGCCCGCGACAAGCGACAGCGCCAGAACGGCGAGGACGACTTGGGTCTTACGATGCCTCTTTTGAAAAACCAGTGGGTAGTGCGCCGCCCGAGGCCGTGGGTCAAGG
>DYIH01000299.1 GCA_020723785.1 Thermaerobacter marianensis | reverse complement strand
CTTCAACCAGGACCCGCCGGGGACGGTGCTGCGAAAGATTCGGGTGCGCGACCAGCCGGGCAACGTGGGGCAGTTCCCGTTATGGATCATCAAACCCTGAGGTGGCTGGGGCCGGGACGGAGCGGTAGAACCCCGGCCCCAATTATTTTCGTGAAATAATCGGAGGAGGTGGGGGCGGTGCGCCAAGTGGCTGGTTTGCCTTCTCGAAGAGCTCGCAAGGCGAACGAGCAGCAGGCTTGGAGGGCGCGCCGCCGCGGCCTCCAGGCCACCACACTAGTTGCTGTCGTGGTACTGGCCGTCGCCACCGCGGTGGCGACCCGGGCGCTTACGGTCCAGAGCGTCAACCCCCTCTGGCTCCAGGAGCATTTCATCGATACGGTCAGCGTAGCCACCTATGGCGGGGCCTGCATCGACACCGCCGCGCCGGGAGTGGCACGCCTCTGCGAGGTGCCCTGGAGCCTGGCCACCGACCCCGGCGGGTCGCGTTACTTCGTCGCGGACAAGCAGGGAAACGCTAAACTCTTTGCTTCGGACGGCAGCGCCATGGCCGACGTTTCTGCTCAGCTTCCGGCCGTCCCGGGCGCGGTGGATGACGCCGATTGGGGCCAGGAAGCCCTAGCCGTGCTGACCGTGGGCGGCTGGGTTTACGGCTACGCCCAGGGCGGCGACGGCCGGCTCGTGCCGGCGCCTGGTTATACGGTGCAGGTGCCCGGTGCCATCTCTGTAGCAGCCGGCCCGGGGCTGCTCCTTGTGGCCGGCCCGGCCGGTATCACCGCCTATGCCTGGGACGGTGTTGCCCTGCGGCGTCTCCCGGCTTTTGACCTGGCCACGACGGCGGCATGGATCCGGCTTTCCAAGGATGGTACTAGGCTCATGGCCGTCCTGGCCGACGGCCGGCTTTTGACCTGGGCCAGGGCCGAGGCCGGCTGGGTACCTGGGCCGGGCTTGCCCGGGCCGGTGAAGGCGGCCAACTTCATGCCGAGCGGGGCCGGGCTTTGGACGGCCGATAACGCGGCGGCTCGCGCCTATGCCTTCGTCCCGGGCGGCGGTCTGACGGAGGTTGGCCTGTGGCGGATCAACACCCAAGCCCGGGCTTTAGCCCCCGGCTTCGCCGGCCAGGACGTGTTGCTCCTGGCGTCCGCCGGTGTCGACTACTATGCGGCCGGGCCGGACGGGGTGAGCCGTGTGGCGGCCTATTCGGCCGCCGTTACGGGCGGGAGTGGGTACGAGTCGCAGGGCACGGTGGTCAGTGTCGTGTACGTGGTCGATCACAACATCGACATGGTGCGGATCGAGGCCCAGGAGACGTTGCCTGCGGGGACCAATACGGCCTACGAGGTCAGCACCGACTGCGGAGCGACGTGGACGGTCGTCCCGATCAACACGAACACGACGGTGCCGCTCGGGTCGTGTATCGCCTGGCGGGCGACGCTGGCAACCACGGACCCGGCACAAACGCCGGTGGTGGATATCGTGGACGTGTTGGAGGTGGCCCAGGTGACCCGCCGGGCCGCCTCGGGCGAGGTGGTGATGAAGCTTGTGCAATAGATGGCGAGACGAACGCGGCTCGATTACGGTTTGGGCGGCGGTCCTCCTGCCGCTCTTTTTCTTTGCGGCGGCAGTGACGTTGGACGTCCAGCGAGCCAGGCTGCACCGCGAGGAGCTGGTCCGGGCCGCCGACGCCGCAGCGCTGGGAGTCCAGCCGGCCGCCTGGATCACGGAACGCCGGGACGCCAAAGGGCGGGTGTACGACAAGCGGGTCTGGCTGGATCAAACCGAGGCACGGAGCGCGGCGCTGG
>DYIH01000298.1 GCA_020723785.1 Thermaerobacter marianensis | reverse complement strand
GCTCGGTTTGGTCGGTGAGCAGCAGACCAAGATGCCGGGGAGGGAAAGGGTGCGGCCCGTGGCGCGCGAGGAGCGGTCCAAGGGCGCGCGGTTGCCGGGCGCCAGGGTGGTGTGGGGACGGGTGCTGGACTTATTCGGCTTCGCCGAGGAGGACGAGGAGGCCGTGGGCCGGGCGGAAGAATGGGCCGTTCCCTCCCACGATGCGGCCGATGCCTGCCGGCGGCGCGGCCGGAGGCCTGCCTCGCCGCGCGAACGGGCGCTTTTGACGCTGCCCGGCGCCGCGGCGGAACGGGCCGGCTGGCGCATGTCAGTTTTCCGGCCCGTTTCCCTGGACGATGCCCGGCCTGTCGCGGACCAACTGAAGGGGCTGCGCCCGGTGATTCTCAATCTTGAGCGGGCCGACCGGGACGCCCGGCAGCGGATCCTGGACTTCCTGGGCGGCGTCCTCTACACCGTCGACGGTTCGCTGCATCAGGTCGGCCCGGGCGTCCTCCTGTTAACCCCGGCCAACGTCGAGGTTGCCGGCGTGGAGGCCCCGTCCAGATGAGGGACCTGCTGATCAATTCCCTCAGCACCTTCATCGCCATTCTCAATTTCCTGATCTTCGCCAGAGCCATCCTCAGTTGGTTCAGGCCTCCACGCTACAATAAACTTTACGATGATATAACCAGGGCGCTCGATGTCCTGACCGAGCCCATCCTGGCGCCGATCCGCAGGTTGTTGCCGCTGTCGGGGATGGGCATCGATTTTTCGCCCCTGGTGGCCATGATCCTGCTGACCCTGGTCAGGGACCTCCTGGCCTTCGTCATCAGGCTCATCTTATGACGGGGAATCCTATGGAGCGGGGGTGACCGGCATGCCGTTGACGCCTCTGGACATTCACAACAAGGAATTTCACAAGGGTCTGCGGGGTTATGTCGAGGCCGAGGTGGACGAGTTCCTGGACCAGGTGGTGCGGGACTACGAGGCCCTGATCAAGGAGAACAGCCACCTGAAGGAACAGGTGGAAAGCCTCACGGCCCAGCTGGAACACTACCGCCACCTGGAATCGACCCTGCAGAACACGCTGATCGTCGCCCAGGAGACGGCCGAGGAGGTCAAGACCAGCGCGCGCAAGGAGGCCGACCTGATCGTCCGGGAGGCTCAACTGGAAGCCGACCGCCTGATCAAGGCCGCGGAGGCGCGGATCGGCGACCTGCAGGACGCCGCTGAACAGCTCCGGAAGCAGTTGCAGATCTTCCGGGCCAAGGTGCGCAGCATGCTGGAGAGCCAGTTGGCGTTGCTGGACGCCGACTGGGGGCTGGAGGAGCCCGACCCGCCATCCTGGCCGCCACCTGCCGGGGCGGCTCAGACTCCGGCGGCGGGGGAAACCGCTGCCGCCGGCGATCCCCTGGACGACTGAGGCATGGCAGGCAAGGCCGAACTTCGGCCTTCTTCATTCGCCGTGCGTCCGGTGGCCGGCGGGGTGATCCTGCGCGTCCACGTCGTGCCCCGGGCCGCCCGGAGCGAGGCGGCCGGCCTGCACGGCGGCGCGTTGCGGGTTCGGCTCGACGCGCCCCCGGTCGAAGGAGCCGCCAACGCCGCCCTGATCGAGTTCCTGGCCGGGCGACTCGGGGTTCCCCGCCGGCAGGTGAGCATCGTCGGCGGGCTGACCTCTCGCGAGAAACAGGTCCGCGTCGAGGGGGTGGAGGCGGGAGCGGTGCGCCGGGCCTTCGGGTTATAGACTTCTCCTGCTTCGTCTCCAGCGCCACGAGTGATGAAAATGGCGAAGGCTCGCTGACAACCACCGGGTAGGGCTCGACCCGGCTCCAAATTATTA
>DYIH01000297.1 GCA_020723785.1 Thermaerobacter marianensis | reverse complement strand
TGTCGTCGTCGTGGAGCAGGACCGCCCGGGCGGCACCTGCCTCAACCGCGGCTGCATCCCGACCAAGGCCCTCCTGGAGGTGGCGCGCACCCTGTCGGTGTTGCGCCGCGCCCGGGACATGGGCATCCGGGTGGAGGGCGCCGTCTCCCTGGACCTGGACGGGGTGAGGCGCTTCCGCGACCGGGCGGTGCGCACCCTGACACTCGGCGTCCAGCAATTGCTGGACGCCGCGGGGGTGGAGGTGCTGGCCGGCCGCGGCGTCCTTAGGGGGCCAGGGGCGGTGGCGGTGCTGGATGCCGGCGGCGCCGAGGCGGAGCGGGTCGAGGCCCCGGCGGTGGTCCTGGCAGCCGGCTCGGTTCCGGCGCCCCTGCCCCTGGGGCCGGCGGCCGCCGGCTTCTGGGACAGCGATGCCGCCGTCGCCATGGAGAGGGTGCCGGAGCACCTGGCCGTCATCGGCGGCGGCCCGGTGGGGGTGGAGTTCGCCGCCATCTACCACGCCCTGGGCAGCCAGGTGACACTCGTCGAGATGATGCCCCGCCTGCTGCCCCGGGAGGATCACGACGTGGGCGAGGAGTTGGCCCGTCTCCTGCGGCGCCGGGGCATCCGCGTCCATACCGGCGTGCGGGTGCGGGGCGTGGAACGGCTGGTCGGCGGCGGTTTCCGGCTGGCGCTCGCGCCGGCGGCCACGGCGGATGGCGGACCGGCTGGTGGCGGTGCGACCGGCGCCGGCCCGGCTGACGACGTTATGGCTGGCGATGGCGGGGCGGGCGGCGGTTCGCCGGGGAGCGGCGCGGCGGTCGTGGAGGCCGCGGCGGTGCTGGCGGCCGTCGGGCGCCGGCCGGCCGCTGCCGGCCTGGGACTGGAAAACGTCGGCTTGGACGGCGCCGGCTGGATCGTTGTCGACGACCGCATGGCCACGGCGGCACCGGGCGTCTATGCCGTCGGCGACATCAACGGCCGCTCCCTGCTGGCCCATGCGGCTTCCTCCCAGGGCATCGTCGCGGCCGAGGCCATCCTGGGCCGCGCGCCTTCCGTCGACCTGGCCACGGTGCCGTCCTGCACGTTCACGTGGCCGGAGGCGGCCGGGGTGGGGCTTACGGAGGCGGCGGCGCGGGCAGGCGGGCACGACGTGATCGCCGGACGCTTCCCGTTCAGCGCCAACGGCAGGGCGGCGGCCAGCGGGGAGCGGGAGGGGTTCGTCAAGGTGGTGGCCGAACGGGGCTCCGGCCGCCTGCTCGGAGTCCACATCCTCGGCCCCGATGCCTCCAGCCTGATTCACGAGGCCGGCCTGGCCATGGCCATGGGGGGGCGGCTCGCCGACGTCGAGCGGACCATCCATGCCCACCCGACCTTCAGCGAGGCCCTGGCGGAAGCCTGCCTGGCTGCCGCCGGGCGGCCGCTGCACCTGCCGGGCGGGGCCGGCGGCCGGGACCAGGCCCCCGAGGCCGACTGACGCTCCAGGGCCTTGAGAGGTTGGGCGTCAGACGGCGCGGGTGATCTTGCCGGAACGCAGGCAGCGCGTGCATACGTAGATCCGCGACGGCGTGCCGTTCCGGACCACGCGGACGCGCTGCAGGTTGGGGAGCCAGCGGCGCTTGGTATGCCGGTTCGAGTGGCTGACGGCGAAGCCGGTACCGGGCCCCCGGCCGCAAACATCGCACTTGCGAGACATCACGACGACCTCCTGAAGACCGATTCCTCGCTTGTGTTGCGCCTTTTGCGCACTCCATTACTCTATCATAACGTTTTCCTGGCGGACAATAGAAAAACGGCCTGAGCCATCCCCGGTTTTGGAGAACGGGACTTGCTGGCCCCACCTGG
>DYIH01000009.1:3784-20404 GCA_020723785.1 Thermaerobacter marianensis | reverse complement strand
GTCCCGCAGAGGCGTGACGATCAGCCGCTCGCCATCGGTCGAGATGTCCAGCGGCGTTGTGGCTCAATGCGTCCGCCGGCCTGTCCCCGTTCCCGCCTTGAAGGGCGTGGGCTTCTTATCCTGGTCCGGTCCGGCCAGGACCTCGGAGGCTGCGGCGGGCTCACCGATGTGGTAGCCCTGGGCGTAATCCACGCCAAGCGCCCGCAGCAACCGGACGGTATCGGCGTCGCCCACGAACTCGGCGACCGTCTTCTTCCCCAGCCCCCTGGCCGCCTCGGCCATGGCCCTGACCAACTGCTGATCGACCGGGTCGTGGGGTAGATCGCGAATGAAGCTCCCGTCTATCTTCAGGTAATCGACCGGTAGCTGCTTGAGGTGATTGAACGAGGAAAAACCGGCGCCGAAGTCGTCGAGGGCGAAGCGGCAACCCAGATCTTTCAGGGCGAGGATGAACTGCTGCGCTTGGCCTATGTTGGCGATGGCGGCGCTCTCGGTGATCTCGAAGACGATCCTTGACGGGTCGATGGCCGCGGCGATCAGCTCCTGGCGTATCAGGGGCAGCAGCTTGGGATCGGCGAAAGCGCCGCCCGAGAGGTTGACCGACAGGCGCAGGTGCCGGCCGGCCCGCTGCTGCTCGGCGATGAGCCGGATGGCCCGGCGGACAACCCAGCGGTCGATCTGGCGCATGAGGCCGAAGCGCTCGGCGATGTCGAGGAAGCCGGCCGGCGGGATCAGCCGCCCCTCGTCGATCACCATGCGCAACAGGGCCTCGTACTGGACGATGCGGTTGCGCCTGAGGTCCCGGATCGGCTGCAGGTGGAGGACGAAGCGGCCCTGCTCCAGGGCTTCGCGTATTTGCGGTGTCCAGACCAGCCGGCACTGCAGGCTGACGTGCTGCGCCAGGTCCGGGGTGAACGTGCGGATGCTGTTGCGCCCCTCTTCCTTGGCCCGGTACATGGCTGTATCGGCTTGGGCGAGCAGGTCTTCCACCGTTCGTCCGTGTTCGGGGAAGAGGGCGATCCCGATGCTGACCGTGCTGCTGACCGGGTGCCCCTCGATCGTCAGAAGCGGTTTCCCGGCCGACTGGAGGATCTCCTCGGCGACCGCCTGGGCCTCGGCGGCGTCGGCCCGGGGCATCAGTACCGTGAACTCGTCACCGCCCCAGCGCGCCACGATGTCGTGTTCCCGCGTGCATGCACGCAGCATGCCGGCGAGCGCGACGAGGAATCGATCCCCCGCCTGGTGGCCCAGGCTGTCGTTGACGTACTTGAACTGGTCCACGTCCAGGAAGAGGACCGCGCCCTGCAGGCCGGAATCCCGGGCCTGGGTCAGAAACCGCGCCAGTTCCTCCTGGAAGCGGTGGCGGTTGTAAAGGCCGGTCAGGGCGTCGTGGTTGGCCAGGAAATCGAGCTGGGCTTCCGCCCGCTTGCGCCCGGTGATGTCGCGGGCGACCAGCAGCGTGGCCGGCCTATCCTTATACGTGATGACCATGCCGGCCACCTCGACGTCGATCACCTGCCCGTCCAGCCGAACGAACTTTTCTTCGATGAGGTCCAATTCTTTAATACCTTCGCTCTGGACCTGCCGGAGGCGCGCCCTGACGGTCTCCAGGTAATCCGGGTGGACGAAGTCGAAGATCGGCCTGCCGATGAGATCCTCGGGTCCCTTGCCGCCCAGCAGCTTGCCCCCCGCCGGGTTTACATAAACCAGCCTCCCGCCGCTATGGACGGCGATGGCGTCGGGGGAAAGCTCGACCAGGCGGCGGTAGCGCTCCTCGCTTTCCTTGAGCAAGGCCAGGGTCTCCTGTGTGCGTTCCTTCTCCCGCCACAGCGCCCGCTCCGATGCCCGCAGCCGCTGGTATGGTTCCCGGACGCTGTCGACGAACACCGCCTTGTAAATGAAGAGGTAGCCCAGGATCTTGTAGATATGGCCCAGCAGGTTGAAGGCGTCGGTGACGTCCCGGTAAAGGGTGAAATAGAGTTCCCCCAGGCTTAGTATGAGGATTGCGTTCAGCACCGGGGCGGTGTCGAAAGGCGCCGGCTGCCGGCGCCACCCCTTCAGGAGCAGCGCGGCCGAGACCAGGTGGACGGCGATGATCGTATACTCGGCGCCGATTTTGAACGGCGTCAGCCCGTGGCCCGCGACGAACGTCCTCGGCAGGGCATCCTGGTGGAAGAGCACCAGCCAAAAGACGATCCCGGCATAGGCCAGGCTTCCGGCGAACAGGGCGTAGCGGAAGCGCGGCGACGTGATCGACCGCCAGGGTATGGCCGCGGCCGCCAGCAGGGCGGCGCTCTCCAGGAAGCGTGCCGCCAGCCAGAAGAGGATGGCCTTCTCCGTGCCGCTGGGGGTGATGAAATCCGGCATCCCTGGGTAGGACAGGGAGTGGCCGAAGTCGAGCAGAGCCACCGCCAGGAAGGCGCAGGAGAGGAGGATGATGTTGCTCGCCCGTTCCGCGCTGCAGGCGTTCCAACCCACGGCGAAAACCAGCACGGCTACCGCAATGGCGAAGGCTTCCATGAAGGTGTGCAGGGGAAGGTACGACGCCAACCCGGGCAATTCGAGGGTCGGGGACAACAGCCATGCCAACAGGAGGACGGCCGTCAAGGGTAGAACCACCTGGACGGTGCTGAGCAGGGGAAGTTCGCGGGCGCGGGGTGCCGCTTCGCTGTCCTCGGCATCCTTTCCCGAATACGCGGCTGCGACGCTGTCCCCGAGCGGTTTCACGGCTCACCTCGTACAGCTGCCGCCGGCACGTCCGCGGGACCGGCAGGAGTCAACGGTGACGCGTATGGTATACAAATTGCTTCGAATTTCCTTGGTATCATTAAAAATTGTAAATTACAAAATATCCCGACGTCAATGTTGGCAGCAAATTTCGCAGGCGCCGCCGGTTGCCCCTGTCCGGATTTTTGCCGTATGCTATGCTGTGGGGTTGCGCTTGTCCCGGTATTGCTGAGGGAGGGGTTGCGCCGTTGGAGAGCCGGTTCGAGTTCCAGGCCGTGGAGGCCAAGTGGCAGGAGCGTTGGGCACGGGAGCGGATGTACAGCCGGGAGCGCGACGCCGCGAAGCCCAAGTATTACTGCCTGGAGATGTTCCCCTACCCCTCGGGGAACCTGCACATGGGCCACGTGCGCAACTACTCCATCGGCGACGTGGTCGCCCGGTTCCAGACGATGAACGGGTACAACGTCCTGCACCCGATGGGCTGGGACGCCTTCGGCCTGCCGGCGGAGAACGCCGCCATCAAGCGCGGCGTCCATCCGGCCGAGTGGACCTACGGCAACATTGGCCACATGCGCGACCAGTTGAAGCGCCTGGGCCTCTCCTACGACTGGGCCCGCGAGATCGCCACCTGCCACCCGGAGTACTACCGCTGGACCCAGTGGCTCTTCCTGCTCCTGTACGAGCGGGGCCTGGCCTACCGCAAGAACGCACCGGTCAACTGGTGCCCCGAGTGCCACACGGTCCTGGCCAATGAGCAGGTCATCGACGGCGCCTGCTGGCGGTGCAAGAGCGAGGTGGAGAAGAAGAAGCTGGAGCAGTGGTTCTTCAAGATCACGGCCTACGCCGACCGGCTCCTGGACGACCTCAGGCTGCTCGATGGCTGGCCGGAGAAGGTGCGCGTCATGCAGGCCAACTGGATCGGCCGCAGCGAGGGGGCAGAGATCGACTTCCCTGTCGAGGGGCGGCCGGACAAGATCACCGTCTTCACCACCCGGCCCGACACCGTCTACGGCGTCACCGCCCTAGTCCTGGCCCCGGAGCACCCGCTGGTGGCCCGGCTCGTGGCCGGGCGGCCGGAGGAGGCCGCCGTGCGCGCCTTCGCCGGGCGCATGGCAGACCTGAGCGAGCGGGAGCGCACCGAGGCCGAGAAGGAGGGCCTGGCCACCGGCGCCTGTTGCGTCAACCCGCTCAACGGCGAACGGGTTCCCATCTGGGTCGCCAACTACGTCCTGCTGGAGTACGGCACCGGCGCGGTCATGGTGGTGCCGGCCCACGACCAGCGGGACTTCGAGTTCGCCCGCAAGTTCGGCCTGCCGGTGAAGGTCGTCATCCAGCCGCCGGGCGGACGGCTGGACGGCGCAACGATGAGCGAGGCCTACGTCGACGAGGGTGTGATGGCCGGTTCCGGCCCCTTCGACGGCCTGCCCAGCGAGGAGGGCAGGGCGCGCATCATCGAGCACGTCGCCGCGCGGGGCCTGGGCCGGCGGACCACCAACTACCGCCTGCGCGACTGGCTCATCTCCCGCCAGCGCTACTGGGGCGCGCCCATCCCCATCGTCTATTGCGACGCCTGCGGCATCGTGCCGGTGCCCAAGGAGCAGCTGCCGGTGCCGCTGCCGGAGAACGTGGACTTCACCCCCGAGGGCGGGTCGCCCCTGGCCAAGTGCGAGGAGTTCGTCCGCGCCGCCTGCCCGCAATGCGGCGGCCCGGCCCGGCGGGAGACGGACACGATGGATACCTTCATGTGCTCGTCGTGGTACTACCTGCGGTTCTGCTCGCCGCGGGAGGCGGGGGCGCCCTTCGGCCGGGAGGACGTGGACTATTGGATGCCGGTGGACCAGTACATCGGCGGCGTGGAGCACGCCGTCCTGCACCTGCTTTACTCCCGATTCTTCACCAAGGTGCTGTACGACGCCGGGCTCGTGGGCTTCGTCGAGCCCTTCACCAACCTGCTGACCCAGGGCATGGTGACCAAGGACGGCTCGGCCATGTCCAAGTCCCGCGGCAACATCGTCGCCCCGGACGAGATCGTCGGCAGGTACGGGGCCGACACGGCGCGCCTATTCATCCTCTTCGCCGCCCCGCCGGAGAAGGACCTGGACTGGAACGACCGCGGTGTCGAGGGCTGCCACCGCTTCCTGCAACGGGTCTGGCGGTTGGTCAACGACGTGGCCGGTCGGACGGCCGACGCCGCGCCGGGCGCCCTGGGCGCCGCGAACGCCGCCGGCAACGGGCGGGCCCTTGGCAAGGCGGAGAGGGAGTTGCGCCGTGCTCTGCACCGGGCTGTCAAGAAGGTTACCGAAGACGTGCGGGAGAGGTTCAACTTCAACACGGCCATCAGCGCCGTCATGGAACTGGTCAACGAGGCCTACCGCTACCGGGAGGGCATCCCCGAGGCCCAGCAGGACGGGCGGGTGCTGCGGGAGGTCGCCGAGGGGGTGACCTTGCTCCTGGCGCCCTTTGCGCCCCATTTGGCCGAGGAGATGTGGGAGCGGCTGGGCGGCCGGGAGAGCGTCCACCGCCAGCCCTGGCCCACGTACGACCCGGCGGCGCTGGTGGCGGAGACGGTGGAGGTCGTGCTCCAGGTCAACGGCAGGGTGCGCGGCCGGCTGGAGGTGGAGGCCGGCGCCGTCCGGGAGCGGCTGGAGCAACTGGCCCTGGAGAACCCGAGGGTGCGGGAGTTCACCGGTGGCAGGCAGGTCGTCCAGGTGATCGTGGTCCCCGACAAGTTGGTGAACGTGGTGGTCCGGTAAACAGCAGCAACCGTCATTGCATCTTTACGGTTTGGGCGCCGGCGTCCCCCGCGCGATGCGCACGTCGTATTCACCGACCTCGTTCGAAAGCAGGAAATCGGCCGGAGGGCCGGCATGGACCCGCCGGAAGGCCTCGCTCTGCGTCCACGCGACGAAGTCCTCGCGGGAATTCCAGCGGGTGAGGATGATGTAGTCCTCGTGATCCTGAGGCTGCTCAGGTCCCGTGAGGCGCAGCAGCTCGAGAGAGACGAAACCGGGCGCCTGCTCGACCCCGCGAGGGTGGGCGAGGCGTTCCTCGAACCGCGCTCCGGTTCCAGGTTTGACCCGGACCCGATTCATGGAGATGAACATATCCGTTCCTCCCCCGGACTGTTCTAGTCAGCAGGCTGCATCGTTTCGTTTCTCCTTTCCCCGGTGAATTTCCTGCCGACGGGCGCGTCCGCGCCGCGGCAACCAGGTTCTGACCGCATCCGGACGGCGTATATCTCTACAGGTGGTGGCGGCGGGTGTTCGGAACCCCGGGGCAGTCGCGTCGTGTCGGGTGGTTGGTGGCCGCCGCCCTCCTCCTGGGAGCGGGCGGGCTGTGGCATTTCCTGCGGCCGGCCGCGCACCTGCCGAGCCGGGACCGGGCCAGCGGCCCCTGCGGCCCGGCCCGCGATCTGCGCCCGGCGCGGCCTCCCATGCGCGGGGACGACGTTTGGGAGCTCCAGCTGCGCTTGCGGGAACTCGGGTACTACCGCGGTCCGCTTGACGGGGTCTTCGACGAGCCCACGGTCCAGGCGGTCCGCAGCCTGCAGCGGGGCCGCGGGGTCGCGCCCACGGGGCGGGTCACGCAGTCCACATGGCGCCTGTTGGCCGATCCCGAGGATCACCGGCCGGCCGCCGCGGTTCAGGCCCCGCCCAGCGGGGAACCAAGCATCATCGTCGACATCAACACCCAGATACTGACCTTATTCGCCGGCGGCACACCTTACAAACAATACACCGTGGCTGTCGGCAAACCTTGGACGCCGTCCCCGCCGGGGGAGTGGCGGATCGTGGAGAAGGCCTTCGAGACCGGGGGAGCCTTTGGCACACGCTGGTTGGGTCTGGACGTCCCCTGGGGGGAGTACGGCATTCACGGGACCAACCGCCCCTGGTCCATCGGCCGCCAGGCCAGCGCCGGCTGCATCCGAATGAACAACCACGACGTCGAGGAGCTCTTTGAATGGGTGCGGGTCGGAACGCCGGTGACCGTGATCGGACCGCTCCCCGACGACATCTGGCAGGCGCTGCGGCGGGGCAGCGTGGGCCCCGAGGTCGTGGCGCTGCAATTGGCCCTGCGGGGGGCCGGCTTCCCTCCGGGCCGCGCCGATGCCCGCTTCGGGCAGACGACGGAGCAGGCGGTGCGCCGGTTCGAGACCTTCTACGGGCTTCCCGCCGACGGCCGCGTCGGCGCCGCTGAACTGTATCTCCTGGGGTTGCGCCGGCTGCGGGGCGATGGAGAGGCGCGCGGTACGGCTTGGGAGGGACCGGTCCATGGCCCGCTTCGTTATGCCGCTTCTGCAGGGGGGGGTGGCGCTGGTCCTGGTGCTGGCCGCCGCCTTCGGTGCCTGGTGGTGGGGGTGGGGCCGCTACCGGCTTGGGGACATGCGGATCAACCCGCGGGCCGGGCTGGACCAGGGGAAGACATATGCGCTCCGCTTCTGGGGTGTCCATTGGCCGCCGTCGCCCGCCGGGCAGGCCTACGGTCCCTGGTTGCGGCAGGCCCTGGCCGAATTTCAGGCCCGTTACCCGAACATACGCGTCGAGCACCGTCTCCTGGAACCGGAAACGGCCTATCAGGAACTGGCCGCCGCCCTGCGGGCCGGTAATCCGCCGGACGTCTTCGCCGCGCCTCCGGGCGGCCCCCTCCTCCTCAGCTCCTCCCTGCAGGTGCCGGCGGGGTTCTACCTTGACCGGCGGGAGCGCCGGGCCTACCTGGCGGCGGCGTGGGACGCGGTCAGCGCCCGCGGGCAGGTTTGGGCCTGGCCCCAATGGCTGGTGGCCCGGACCTGGCTGGGCAACCGCCGCGCCCTGGAGGCGGCCGGCCTCGACCTGATCGGTGCCGCCTTGAGGAGCGACCGTACGGCCCTCGCGGCCGCCCTCAGCCGCCGCGCGGCGGGCACCACCGGGCTGGCGGTGTATCCGGTGGGCATGGGATTCTTCGAAGACCTGATGGCCGCAGCCGGCGCGCCTGTCCCGGTGAACGGCGGTGGGCGGCGCCTCTGGCCGCGGGATCAGGTGCGGGCGGCGGCCGATTGGGCGGCGGCGCTCAAGGCCGGGGGGAGCCTCGCCGTGCCGGGGAGCGGGGAGTTGGACGCCCTGGTGGACGACCTGTTTGAAGGCCGCCTGGCCGCCGTCGGCGGCGCCAACCCCTGGTTGACGGCCCGCCTCTTGCGGATCGACGCCCAGCGGCGGCAGGGCGGGCCGAGGCTGGTCCAGTTGCCGGTGCCGGGGCCGCCGGGTGCGCCGGACGGCCTGACCGTCTCGGCCGGCGCCCTGGCCGTATTCCGGCAGCGATCTTACCAGGGGCATGATCACACCCGGGCAGCCGTGGAACTGGCTCGCTTCATGAGCCGCCTGCCCCATCCCTGGGTGGCTCCCGATTCCCCCGTCATGCCGGCCTACGGCCCGGTCTGGGCCCGCTGGATGGTGGCTTCGCGGCCCGAGCATCAGTGGCTCTTCGGCCGCGGACTGGCCGGCGCCCGGCCCGTGCCACCGCGCACTCCCGAGCAGGTTCAAAGGGAGCAGCGGTTCCTGGCGGAGGAAGCCCGGCGCGCCGTGTCGCGATTCTGGTCCGGCCAGGCGACGGCCGGCTCTCTCGCGGAACGGATCGGAGGCAGCGGGCTCCCGGCGCCCGAAACGCCTTGGTGGCGGCGGTGGTTGCGGGGCGGGGGGTCGGCCTGATCGGCAGGAAAATGCTGGATAACAGCGAATAGGACACTGCGGGGGGATCCGAGTGTCCTTTACGAGGCGTGAACAAGGGGTTCTCGCCGCGCTCCTGGCGTTGGTTCTGGCGGGGACGGGCCTGGTCTTGTGGCAGCGGGCGGCCATGAGCCGGCCGTCGGCTGACCCGCCTGCCGTGGCAGCACCACCCGCGGCAGCGGGCACGGAGGCGCGGCCAAGGGGCTCCCCGGGCGCCGGTCGTTCGGAAACGATCGCCGTTCCGCACGCGGCCCCGCCGGATTCGTTGGCGCATCATGAAGGAGACAGCCGGGGGGTTGGCACGCGGGAATCACCGCCACGGCCGAACATAGCCGTTCACGTCGTGGGGGCGGTGAAGGCGCCCGGGGTGTACTCGCTGAAGGACGGCCAGAGGGTGATCGACGCCGTGGCGGCGGCCGGCGGCCCGGCGGCGGGGGCGCGCCTGGACCTGATCAATCTGGCGGCCCGCCTGGAGGACGGGCATAAACTGTATGTCCCTTCGGACAAGGACGCCCGGGCCTGGGCCGCCGGCGGGACGCGGCCAGGCGGCCAGGCGCCGTGGGCGCCCTCGCCATGGGAGGGCGGCGGGACGGGCTCCTCCGCAGGCTCCCCGGGCAAGGTGAACCTGAACCGCGCCGACGCGGCCGCCCTGGAGACCCTGCCGGGCATCGGCCCGGCCCTGGCCGCCCGCATCGTGGCCTACCGGCGGGCCCTCGGACCATTCCGCCGCGTGGAGGACGTCCAGCAGGTCCCCGGCATCGGACCCGGCAAGTTCCGTGAGATCCGCGACCTCGTAACATTGGAGTGATTACGTGGCGCACGGGCGGGTGTGGTGCCGGGGCAGGGCGGTGGGCGCTTTGCCGATCTCCACCATCCCGCCCATGCCCGGTCTCAGCCTATTGGCAGGCTTACCGGCACCTGGCCGCGGCGCTTCCTTCGGCGGTTTGCAGCAATGAGACACCGAAGCCGAAGAGCAGGTCGTTGACCAGGGTCTCAAGCTCCTCGAGGCGTCCCTGGTCGGGGTCGGAGGCCAACTCCCGGGCGCGTCCGGCGATGACTCCGGCGATCCAGCTCATGCCGGCCTCGTCGAAGAGCTCCGTCCATTGCCGGCGAAATAACCGGTAGGCCTCTCCATCGCACCCGATGCGCGCTGTCTCACGGAGCAGTTCGTTGCACATCAGCGGTTTCCCCCTTTTGTCCCCGCCGCCGGCGGGCTGTCGGGTTATACATCGAGGGGCGGGCCGAAGTAGTGAAATGTCATATATGGCTCAATTGATGGGAATTCGGCGGAAAAAATGGAAGAAGATAAGCTTATCTGGCTTTTATATCTAATTTCTGCGCCGCGGCCCGGGTTTGATCCGCCGGGTGCCGCTACAGGGTGAGGCCGGGTGCGACGCCCGCTGATGGCCGTTGCCGTTGCTTTCGCCGCCGGGGTTGTCCTCTCCGACCGTGCAGGCCTTGGGGCCTTCTCGTGGTGGTGCTTCCTGGCGGGGGTGGGGATGGCCCTCGCGGCGGCGCTGGGGCGGGCCCGGCGAAGCGGGCGGGCGCCCGGACGGCTCGCTTTCGTCCTGACCCTGGCCGGTTGCTTGGCTGCGGGGGCGGTATGGTACAGGCTGTGGGACGACGCCGTCACGGCCGGCCTGAAACCGTTTGCCGGGCGAACGGTCGTCGTCGAAGGGGTGCTTTCGGAGGAGGGGGACGCTTATCCCGGGGGGTTCCGGGCCGTTCTGGCCGTCGACCGCGTCTGGGATGCCGGGCGCCCGTGGCGGGCGGCCGGGCGTGTCCTCGTGCTGTTCCCGGATGTGTCCGGCGGCGTCGCACCGCGTTACGGCGATCGCCTGCGGGTGTGCGGTCCTTTGGCGCCGCCTCGGCCCCGGCGCAACCCGGGCGAGTTCGATTACGCGGCGTACCTGCGGCACCGGGGGATCGGCTACGTGCTGGCCGTTCCTGGTCGGGAGGGAGCCGGCGGCTGGGAACGGCTCGCCGGCGGCCGGGGCAACCGATTGACGGCCCTGGCCCTGGCCTGCAAGCGGCGTCTGGCGGCCACCGTTGAAGCGCTCCTGCCGCCCGACCGGGCCGGCCTCCTCAACGGGCTCCTCTTCGGCGACAAGGGAACCGTATCGGAGGAGGACGTAGAGGCCTTCCGGGCGGCGGGTCTGTTCCACGTGCTGTCCGCTTCGGGGCTGCACGTGGGATTCGTGGCGGCGGCGCTGGCGGCGGTGGCCCGGGCGGCGCGCCTCGGCCGGGTGTGGGAAGTCGTCCTGGTCCTGCCGGCCATCCTGTTCTATGTATTGATGACAGGTGCCCAGCCGCCGGTAGTGCGGGCGGCCCTGATGCTGGCGGCGCTCGCCGCGGCGCGGCTGGCGGGGCGGCGGGGCGACGGCCTCAACTTCCTGGCCCTGGCGCTGCTCGTCCTGCTGGTGAACAGGCCGGGCGCCGTCTTCGAACCGGGGTTCCAACTCTCTTTCGCGGCAACGCTGGGCCTGCTGGTCCTGGCGCCGCCCATCTCCCGTTGGATCGCCCGCGAGAGTGCTTATCCCCGCTGGCGCCGGTGGCTGGCCTCCAGCCTGGCTGTCAGCCTCGGTGCCCAACTGGCCACCATCCCGCCGCTGCTGGCCCACTTCGGCACCGTCTCGACCGTCGGCCCCCTGGCCAACCTGGCGGCCGTTCCCGTGGCCGGCGCCGTGGTGCCGGTCGGGTTCGCCGCGGCCCTCCTGGGCCAGGTGGCCGAGCCCCTGGGCAGGCTGGCTGCGCTGGTTACGGATCCCCTCCTGGCCCTCCTGCAGAAGACGGCTGCTTGGTTCGCCGCCTGGCCCGGCGCCGCCCTCAGCCTGCCCCGCCCGGGGTTTCCGCAGGTGGTGGCCTACTGCCTGGCCCTGGCCTGGCTGTTCAAGCTCTGGCCCTTTCCGCCGCCGGATGGACAGGCGGGACGGCCCTGGCTCAGCGGAGCCGTCGCCCTGCTGGCCGTGGCCGCCATGGTCCTGCCGCTCTCCGGCGGACGCCCCTGGCCCCTGGAGGCGGTCTTCCTGGATGTGGGGCAGGGGGGTGGCGTCGTCCTCCGCCTGCCCGGCGGCCGGGTGATGGTCGTCGACGGTGGCCCCGCCCCCCGCGGGCGGCGCCGGGGCGCGGTGGCCGATCACCTGCGCCACCTGGGCGTCAGGCGGGTGGATGTGCTGGTCATGACCCACTTCGACGCCGACCACGTTGGCGGCCTCCTGCCTGTGATCCGTGACTTTCCCATCGGCGAGGTGTGGGAAAGCCGGTTTCCGGGTGACGACACCTCCGTGTACCGGGAAATACGCGATGCCGTGGCCGCCCGGGGGATTCCCGTCCGGCGGCCTGTCCGGGGGCAGGTCCAGGAGGTCGTTCCCGGCGTGGCGGTGGAGGTGTTGAACCCGCGGGTGCCGCCGCTGGCGGGCACCTCCGCCGATGAGAACAACAACTGCCTCGTCCTGCGTATCCGATATGGGGATGTGAGCTTTCTCCTGGCGTGCGACCTGGAGGAGGAGGGGGAAAGGGATCTGCTGGCGGACGGCCTGGAGGTGCGGAGCACCGTTTTGCAGGTGGGGCACCACGGCAGCGAGACGTCGTCGGGGCGCCGGTTCCTGGAAGCGGTGACCCCTCGTGTTGCGGTGATCCAGGTTGGACGGAACAGCTACGGGATGCCGGGACGTTGGACGTTGGCCCGGCTGGTGGAGACCGGCGCGCACCTGTGGCGCACCGACCGGTCTGGCGCGGTTACGGTGCGCACCGATGGTCGGCGTCTGGCGGTGGATGGCTTTTTGGAATAGCGCCTTCGAAAGGAGAACTCCGCCTGGGCGCCGAATCGGGAGAGTGCCCGCGTGGATGCCGGGCGAGGAACCGAGGAGGAGCCCCGCGTCATGCCGATCGCAACCCGGGACCCACACCTGCAGGAGATCGCCCGTGGCGATCCGGCTCCGGTTTACCTCATCCATGGTCCGGACGCTTATCGCCACGAGGAGGTCCTGGCGGCCCTCAGGGAGGCGCTGGTACCGCCAGGCTTGGAAACGATGCTCTTCCAGACGGTGGATGGCGCGTCGGTGGCGCCGGAGGATCTGCTGGCCATGGCCGACGCCCTGCCCTTCGGGGGCGGGCGGCGGCTGCTGGTGGTGCGGGACGTGCCGGCTGGGACGGCTGGGCCGGCCGCGGCGGGGCGGGGACGGGGCTGGCCGCGGACGGCGGGCCGGGGATGTGGATCACGGCGATGCCGTTGCTCCGGGACAGGGTGCGGTGGGCGGCGGGCGGGCCAGCGCCGCGCTGGCCGACGCGCTGGCGCCCTACCTGGCCAACCCGTCGCCATCGACCTGCCTGGTGCTGACCTGCCGGGACGAGCTGGACTCCGTCCATCCCCTATGCCGGGCGGTGGCCGCCAGCGGCCGGCTGATTCCGGCGCCCCTGCCGGGGCGCAGCGAATTGATGGCCTGGGCGCGATCCTACGCCGAAACGGCCTGGGGCAAGAGACTGCGGCCGGATGCCGCCGCCCTGCTCGTCGACCGTTGCCAGCACGAACGTATCCTGCTGCGTGGCGAACTGGACAAGTTGGCGTGTTATGCCGGTGGGCGACGGGAGATCGGGGCCGCGGACGTCCTGGCGGTGGTGAGCAAGACGCGGGAGGAGAGCGTCTTCGAGCTGCTGGACGCGGTCGGAGAGCGCCAGGCGGGCCTGGCCCTGCGCCTGGTGCGGGAATACGGTGGCCGGGGCGAAGAGCCGCTGGCCCTCCTGGGGCTGCTCGCCCGCCGGGTGCGCCTGACGTGGCAGGCCAAAGCCATGCTCGCCCAGGGCCTCGCCCCGGGAGAGATCGGCCGGAGCCTGTCCGTTCATCCCTATGTGGCGGAAAAAACGGTCCGGCAGGCTAGGAAGCTGGATGAAGCCTACTTGATGGAGGCACTGGAGGCGATCCTGGAGGCCGACCTATCCATCAAGGGTGGCGTGTGCCCCCCGCAACTGGCCCTGGAAACGCTGTGCGCCCGGCTCTGCGAGGTCAGGCGCCGCGCGTCCGGTCGAGTTCCCGGGCCAGCCGGGACTTGCGGCGGTTGGCCTCGTTCGGGTGGATGACGCCCTTCTTTGCCGCCTTGTCCACCATGCTGACAGCCTTTTGAAAAAACGCCTGGACCTGCTCCCCGGCACCGCCGGCCACAGCTTCGCGAAAGCGGCGGATGGCCGTCCTGACCTGCGACTTGAGCATCTTGTTGCGCAGGGTGCGCCTCTCGGTCTGGCGGATGCGCTTTTCGGCAGAGCGCGTGTTGGCCAAAATCCTTCACCTCCGGCTGACTATTCTAACAGACTGCCGGTCCGTGGGCAACCGATTTCTGGGCTTTTTCGCAGCCGACGCATACGGATGCCGGCCGGGGGGCATTTTAATCCCGAGCAATCAGGGGGTGAGAAGACATGCTCGGGTTGATCGTGCGGTTCGTCGTCGCTGCGCTGGTCCTGCTGTTCTTGGGCATCCTCCTGCCGGGCTTTCAGATCGCCGGTTTCCTCAACGCGCTTATCGCCGCCATCGTTATCGCCGTTGTCGGCTACGCGGTCGAAGCGGTTTTCGGCAAGAACGTTTCCCCGTACGCCCGCGGGCTGGTCGGCTTCCTGGTCGGTGCCGTGGTCATCTACGGTGCCCAGTTCGTCGTTCCCACCATGCGGGTCTCGGTCGTCGGGGCGCTCCTGGCTTCACTGGTCATCGGCATCATCGACGCTTTTGTCCCGACCGAGTTGCGCTGAAACGGCTCGCGGGGGAGCGTGGGGGCGTCGGCGGAACGCGAGACTTGAGAGTGCAAAGTCCTGGCGCGTGCCGGGACTTTTCATTGGGCGGCGTGCCGAACAGCGGCCGGGGAATGAGGCGCCGCGCACGAGCATAGGCATGGCGGTGCAGGGATCTGCGGCACGATGAAGCCGGGGTCCCCACCGGAGCCGATCCGGTGGGGGGAGGTGGCCATGGGGCGGACGGGGAAGTGGGCAAGAGTTCTTCTCATCTATCTGTCGCTCCTGGCGATGACCTTGCTGCTGGTGGTGGAACGGTCGCCCGCGCGGGATGAAGAGGCCGTTCCGGCGATGTCACAGCCGGCTCCCGGCGGGGACAGCCCCCGGCGGCGCGCTCAGCCACCCGGATTTCCCCTGGACGGCGGTTTCTTCCAGGCGCTGCTCCGGATGGGGCTGCCCCTTCTGGACGCCTATCCCGCCGACGCCGGCACCCTTTCCCCTTGGCAGAGGGTCCCCCTGATGGACCTGCTGTCCTGGTTGTCCGCCGACTTTCGCGCTTTCCGGCTGCGGACCCTCCTCCAGATATCGGTACCCGCGCTGGCCCTGTCGGAGCCCGAACACCGTGGAGCATCGGAGGAGGGTGCGCGGGGAGGAGCGGCGGAGTGGCCTCTGCCGGGCGGGGTGCCCGCGCCCACCCCACGGGGCGCCGGGGAACCGGAGGCCGGGCTGCTGCGCCCCCTGGAGCCGGCGGGCCCGCCGCGGGTGATCGTCTACTCCACCCATGCCCACGAAGCGTTCCTGCCGACCCTGGCGGCCAACGGCATCAAAACGGCGAGCCCGTACACCGACAATCCGAACCTGAGCATCGTCCGCGTCGCTGGGGAACTGGCCCGGACGCTCCAGGAAGAACACGGCATACCGGCCGTTCACCTGTCGGACATCTTCGACGTCAACGGCCTGACCGGGGCCTACATGGAGTCCTTGAAGGGCGTGGAGGAGGCCATGAAGCGTTATCCAACGGCCCGCGTCCTCCTGGACATCCACCGGGATTCTTCCGATCGGTCGCCTACGGTGACGGTGATCATCGGCCAGACCGTTTCGCGGGTCCTGTTCGTCGTCGGGAAGGGCAACGACCACCTGCCGAACCCCCACTGGCAGGAGAACAGAGCCTTTGGCGACGCCATCGCCAGCGCCTTGGACGCGGCCTTTATGCCCGACCCGACCGACGGGGGCCGCCGTTACCCGCCCCTGGTGCGGCAACTCAACGACGGGGACGGCGACCCCCTCACGTTTAGCCGGAACGGCCGCTTCAACCAGCACCTCTCGCCCGCCGCCATGCTCATCGAGATCGGCGGTCCCTACAACACCCTTGAAGAAGGACTGCGCACGGCGCGCATGTTGGCCCGGGCCGTCGCCGAGGTTCTCCGGTCGGGCGCCCGCTGAAGGCCGCTTTCGGCGCCGTGTTCGTGGGGGATCCGCCGGATGGACGAACCATCCCTCTTGTCCGCGCATAGGCTGTACAGGCTGTGCGCGTTGCCTTCCATCGCGATCCTGCCGGGTGGACCACCACACCCTTCGGGATGCAATGGTCTACGCTCGACGGATCGCTCGGGAAGGCACCTGCACACACAATGGACAACCTGGTTGGGAGGGATTCGCGATGGGAGAGGTCGTGCAGGGGTTGGCGTGGCTGGGTTTCCCGCCGGATTTCCCGGTGGGCTGGTCTCGCAGCCGCTGGGTCGAGCGCGACGGGCGGATGGTGCAGAAGGGATACTTCGACGGGGTCCATGCATGGTGGCATGGGGCGCCTTATTCCGACGGCGCGCACTATATCGACCCCGAACATCAGATCTGGAGCTACCGCGGGCTGCCGCGCAGTTTGCCGAACCGCTGGCAGGTGTAGGGGCCGGGTCGTGCTATAATTCACTGGAACACACGCGGGTGGAGGCATGGCGCGTCGATGGTGGACAGGGAGCGCATCCGCAATTTTTGCATCATCGCCCACATCGACCACGGCAAGTCGACCCTGGCCGACCGGCTGCTGGAGCGCACCGGTACCCTGTCGGCACGGGAGATGCAGGACCAGGTCCTCGACCAACTGGACCTGGAACGGGAGCGGGGGATCACCATCAAGGCCCAGGCGGTGCGCATGAATTACCGGGCGGCGTCGGACGGCCGGCAGTACGTCCTGAACCTGATCGACACGCCGGGCCACGTGGACTTCGGCTACGAGGTCTCGCGGGCGCTGGCGGCGTGCGAGGGAGCGCTGCTGGTCGTCGACGCCTCCCAGGGGGTGGAGGCCCAGACCCTGGCCAACCTCTACCTGGCCCTGGAGCACAACCTGGAGATCATCCCGGTGATCAACAAGATCGACCTGCCCAACGCCGACGTGGAGCGGGTCAAAGAGCAGCTGCTGGAGATCGGCCTGGACCCGGACGAGGCCATCCCGGCTTCGGCCAAGGAAGGAATCGGCGTCGAC
>DYIH01000009.1:0-3774 GCA_020723785.1 Thermaerobacter marianensis | reverse complement strand
GCGCCATGATGGCCCGGCCGCGGCTCCTGCTGCTCGACGAGCCCTCGATGGGGCTGGCGCCGCTGCTGGTCGACCAGATCCTGGAGGCGGTGGTGCGGCGCGTTCCCCCGCCCAAGGGCGACCCGCAGGCGCCGCTCCGGGCGCTGGTCTTCGATTCGCACTTCGACGCCTACAAGGGCGTCATCGCCTACGTCCGGGTCATGGAGGGGCGTATCCAGCCGGGGATGGGCATCCGGATGATGGCCACCGGCAAGGAGATGGAGGTGGCGGAGCTGGGGGTCTTCCGGCCGCGCATGGCGCCGGTGGACGCCCTTTCGGCCGGCGAGGTCGGCTACCTGGCGGCGGCCATGAAGGACGTCCGCGACTGCCGCGTCGGGGACACGGTGACCGAGGCGGCGCGCCCGGCGCCCGAACCGCTGCCCGGCTACCGCAAGGCGACGCCGATGGTTTTCTGCGGCCTCTACCCGGTGGACACCGCCGACTACGCCGACCTGCGCGAGTCGCTGGAGAAGTTGCAGCTCAACGACGCCGCCCTGACCTTCGAGCCGGAGACGTCGGCCGCCCTGGGCTTCGGGTTCCGGTGCGGGTTCTTGGGCCTTTTGCACATGGAGATCGTGCAGGAGCGGCTGGAGCGGGAGTACGGCCTGACCCTGATCACCACCGCCCCCAGCGTGGCCTACCGGATTACGAAAGCCAACGGCGATATCCTGCACATCCAGAACCCGGCCGACCTCCCCGACCGCGGCGCCATCTCCGAGATCGCCGAGCCCTACGTCCGAGCCACCGTGCTTACGCCCACCGAATACGTCGGGTCGGTCATGGATCTGTGCCAGGACAGGCGTGGAACTTTCATCAACATGGACTACCCCGACCCGGCGCGGGCCCGGCTGGAATACCTCCTGCCCTTGGCCGAGATCATGTTCGACTTCTTCGACCAGTTGAAGTCGCGCACCCGCGGTTACGCCACCCTGGACTACCAGTGGGACGGCTACCGGCCGTCGGACCTGGTCAAGCTGGACGTGCTGGTGAACGGCGAGCCGGTGGACGCCCTGTCGGTCATCGTCCACCGTGACAAGGCCTATGACAGGGGGCGCAGGCTGGTGGAAAAGCTCAAGGAACTGATCCCCCGTCAGCTCTTCGAGGTGCCGCTGCAGGCGGCCATCGGCGGTCGGATCATTGCCCGCGAGACGGTCCGCGCCATGCGCAAGGACGTGCTGGCCAAGTGCTACGGCGGCGATATCACCCGCAAGCGCAAGCTGCTGGAGAAGCAGAAGGAAGGCAAGAAGCGCATGAAGCAGGTGGGCAGCGTGGAGATCCCGCAGGAGGCGTTCATGGCCGTGCTGAAGGTGGAGTAAATTCGATGGCGGGCATATCCGTGAAGCCCTTTCGATCCACCTCGATTCGCCGTAAGTCCTCCCGGCGTCTGCGGAGAACCTTGTCCGGAGGGGCATTCCACACCGTTGTCGACTATGATGGGGTAGCACATGGCGAAGGGGCGGGTTGGCAATGGCGTCGACGATCATCTCCGACAAGGGCATGATCCTGATTCCACCGGAATACCGCGATCGCTACGGCCTGCGGACGGGGGGACGGGTACATATCCTCGACTACGGTGAGGTGCTGGCCCTGGTCCCCGCCGCCAGCGATCCGCTGACAGCCGGACTCGGCTTCCTCCAGGGCAACGGCCGCTCCCTGACGGCGGCTTACCTGGGGAGCAAGGAGGGGAGCGGCCGTGGCAACAAGAAATGAAGCGGCCTATGTCTTGGACGGCTATTCCCTCCTGGCCTTTCTGGAGGGCGCGGCCGGGAGCGACCGGCTGCGCGACCTCCTGGAACGGTCGAAGAAGAAGACGATCTACCTGGCGACCACGGTGATCAACGTTGCCGAGGTGGTCGGCCTGGTGGAGGTGGAATGCGGCCTGCCACAGGCCCAGTTGGCCCTGGCGAGGCTCCTGGACCTGCCGCTGGTGCGCCACGAGGTCGACGACGGTTTGGCCCTGGCCGCCGCCCGGTGCCAGGCCCAGTTCGAGCTGTCCTTCGGCGATGCCTTTGCCGTCGCCCTGGCGCGGCAGTTGGGCGGTGCCGTCGTCACCGGCAACCCCCGGCTGCGGCAGGCCGCGAGGCTGATGGAGGTCGAGTGGCTCGGGGGCGGCGCCGGCGTTGGCGCCGGGCCGGCCTCCGTGCAGGACGGCGCCGGCACGGCGGCCGGGGTGGCGGCGGGGCGGTGAGGCACGGGCCGGCGTCGCGGGCATCGGACGTGGCGGCTGACGTCGGGGACGGGAGGGACCCCCTGGGGCTCTATGTTCACGTCCCTTTTTGCGCGCACAAGTGCTTTTACTGCGATTTCGTCGCTTACATCTATAACCCGCGACGGGCCGGCGCCTACCTGGAGGCCCTGGCGCGGGAAGCCGCGCTGCTGGCCGGGCTGCCGGGGGTCGCCGGCCGGCGGGCCGCAAGCCTCTTTCTCGGCGGGGGCACGCCTTCGGCGCTGTCCGTCGCGGAAATCGGCGAACTCGTGGCGTCGGTGACGGCCGGGCTGCTCTTGGATGAGGCGGCCGAAGTGACGCTGGAGGCCAACCCCGAAACCCTGGACGCGGACAAGCTCACCCGCTGCCGCGCGCTGGGTGTCAACCGCCTGAGCCTCGGCCTCCAGGCCTGGGACGACGGGCTGCTCCGGCGCCTGGGCCGCGCCCACACCGTGGGGGACTTCCTGGAGGCTTTCCGCCGCGCCCGCGCAGCGGGGTTCGACAACCTGGGCGTGGACCTGATCTTCGGCCTGCCCGGCCAGACCCTGGCGGGATGGCGCGAGACGCTGGAACGGGTGGCCGCTCTCGGCCCGGAGCATGTTTCCGCCTACAGCCTACAGGTGGAGGAGGGGACGGCCTTCCGGCGGTGGGTCCGGGAGGACCGTTTCGAAAAATCGGGCACGCCTCTGCCTGACGATGACGCCCAGGCGGAAATGTACTCCCTGGCCCGGGAGGCGCTGGCGGCCGCAGGCTACGAGCATTACGAGATCTCCAACTTCGCCCGGCCGGGCTATCGTTCCCACCACAACCAGATATACTGGCGCAACGGGGAATACCTGGGGTTGGGGCCGGGTGCCCATTCCCGCCTGGGGCGGCGCCGCTGGGCCAACACCCGGCGTCTGGATGATTACCGCGAGCGGTTGGCCGCCGGGCGGCTTCCGGTCGAAGAAGAGGAGACCCTGTCGGAGGCGCGGGAGATGAGCGACACGGTAATTCTCGGCCTGCGGCTGCTGGAGGGCGTGGACCTGGGCGCCTTCGCCCGGCGGTTCGGCCGCCCCCTGCTGGATGTTTACGGGCCGCAGGTGGACGGGCTGCGGGCCGGCGGGTGGTTGGAGGTCGCCGGCGGCCGGCTCCGCCTCACGGAGCGGGCGCTGCCGGTGGCGAATGAGGTGTTCGCGCGGTTCGTGTGACCATAGCTTTCCTTGACACCGCCGGCGCCTCGCTGTATTTTTTTTGTTGACAGTTCTAGCACTCGAACGGCTGGAGTGCTAACGGCCGGGTGAGGACATTGGATTTCAGGAAGTGCAGAGTCCTGCAGGCCATCGTCGACAATTACATTTCCCCCGCGGAACCGGTCGGTTCGCGGGCGATCGCCCGCCGGTACAACCTGGGGGTCAGCCCCGCGACCATTCGGAACGAAATGGCCGACCTGGAGGAATGGGGTTACCTGGAGCAACCTCACACTTCGGCAGGGCGGGTGCCGTCCGACAAAGGCTACCGTTATTATGTCGACAACCTGATGGAGGCGG
>DYIH01000008.1:18153-20437 GCA_020723785.1 Thermaerobacter marianensis | reverse complement strand
GGCCCCGCCAGGGGAATGAAGATCAGCGCGCTCAGCAGACCCACGGTCCCGCTCACCTACCCCTTCAAGACATAGAAAAACATGCCGACGACGATCGCGGCGAACATGACCATCGCGTAGGCCTGCACGCTGCCCACCGCCAGCCGGCGCGAGGCATTGCCCAGCTGGAGCACCAGCCAGGCAACAAGGTTGACGAGGCCGTCGACGATATACTTGTCGAAGGCGCCGACGACGGCGCTGACGCCCCGCGTGACGTAAACGATGCCCATGGCCAGGTGGTCGAAGAAGAACTTCTGCTTGAACAGCACATACAGCGGCCGCACCACCCGGATGGCCGCCCCGCGATCCAGGACGCCCTTGCCGTAGATCAGCCAGGCGCCCAGGATGCCGGCCACGCCAACGGTGATGGCCGCCCCCTGGACAAAGCCGCTGGGCTCGGGCATATGGAGTTCTCCCCCGGCGATGAAGTGCTGCAGCGGGTGCCCGAGGAAGGGCGCTCCGAGGAACCCGAAGAGGACGGCGGGAACCGCCAGGACAACCAGCGGGCCGGTCATCACCGCCGGCGACTCGTGGGCGTGTTCGAAGACGTGGTGATCACGCGGCCTCCCGAAGAAGGTCAGGGTGACCGCCCGCCACATGTAGTAGGCCGTGAGGAGGGAGGTGCCAACGCCCAGCCAGAACAGGACCGGGTTGGCGTGGAAGGCCTCGAGCAGGATCTCGTCCTTGGAGAAGAAGCCGGCCAGCGGCGGGATCCCCGACAGGGCCAGGGTGCCGATGACGAACGTGGTCCCCGTCACCGGCAGCTTCTTGAACAGGCCGCCCATCCTATGCATGTCCTGGGTCTCGGCGGCGTGGATCACGCTGCCCGAGCCGAGGAAGAGCAACGCCTTGAAGAAGGCGTGGCTCAGCAGGTGGAAGATGCCCGCCGTCAGGCCCCCCACCCCCATGGAAAGCATCATGAGGCCGAGCTGGCTGATGGTCGAGTAGGCCAGGGTCTTCTTGATGTCGGTCTGGACGGTGGCGATCAGGGCGGCCATCAGGCCGGTCGCGGCGCCGATCACGGCCACCGTGTCCATGGCCAGGGGCGCCGCCTGGAAGATCGGGTAGGCGCGGGCCACCAGGTACACGCCCGCCGCCACCATCGTCGCCGCGTGGATCAGGGCGCTGATGGGCGTGGGGCCGGCCATGGCGTCGGGGAGCCAGATGTGCAGCGGCATCTGGGCCGACTTGCCCACGGCCCCCGTGAAAAGCATCAGGGCGACGAAGGTGGCCAGCCCCACGCCCATTTTCCCGGCATCGACGTGGCTCCAGATGTCCTCGAAGCGGAAGCTGCCGACGTTGATGAAGACGAGCCAGATGCCGAGCATCAGCCCCACGTCTCCCAGGCGGGTGACCATGAAGGCCTTCATCGCCGCCCGGGCGTTGTCCAGGTTCTCGAACCAGTGGCTGATGAGGAGGTAGGAACAAAGGCCCATCAACTCCCACCCGACGAAGAACAGTAGGAAGTTGTCGGCGATGACCAGGGTGAGCATGGCGGCCACGAACAGGTTGACGATGGCGAAGAAGCGGTTGTAACGCGCGTCACCATGCATGTAACCGCGCGAAAAGATGAGCACCATCCAGCTTACGAGCGAAACCATCACCAGCATGACCGCTTCCAGCGGCCCGACGCGGTAGCCCATGGCGATGGTCCTTTCCCCGATTTGCAACCAGGGAGCCGACACCCGCGCCGTTTCGCCGCCCAGGACCCCGGCCAGGCCGGCCAAGGCCAGGACGAAGGACGCGCCGACGGTGATGATGCCCAGGTAGGCCGACCGCTCGCCGAGCCGCCGGCCGATGAACACATGAAGAACGAAGGACAAGAGCGGCAGAACCGGTATCAGCCACGCATTCTGCGGCATTTCCGTTGCATCCCCCTCCCTGCGCTTCCGTCGTCGCACCTCGGGGCGGTCGAACGCCGCCGCGCCCCTACCCCTTGAGCGTGTTCACCTCGTTGACGTCGACCGCGCGCCTCCGCCGGGCGATGGCCAGCATGATGGCCAGCCCGACGGAAACCTCGGCTGCCGCCAAGGTCATGATGAAGACGGCGAAGGCCTGCCCGCGCACCGGGTCCGGCGACAGGTGGCGGGAAAAGGCGATCATGTTGATGTTCACCGCGTTGAGCATCAGCTCGATGCACATCAGGATGGTGATGGCGTTGGTGCGCCGCAGGGCCCCGTAGAGCCCCATGCCGAACAGGACGGCGCTCACCGTCACGAAGGCGCTCAGGGGCACCCCGGCTTCC
>DYIH01000008.1:0-18143 GCA_020723785.1 Thermaerobacter marianensis | reverse complement strand
TCCAGGCATGTCAGTTCTCACCCTCCCGCCTGCTCAGGATGATGGCGCCGACCATCGCCGCCAGCAGCAGCACCGAGGCCACCTCGAAGGGCACCAGGTAGGTGGAGAGGAGCGCCTTGCCCAGGTCGGCCAGGCTGGCCGTGCGGCCATCACCGGCCGGCAGCGGGCTCCGACTGTAGGCCGCCAGGATGGTCCCCACCAGCGCGGCCGCGATCAGGAACGGGAAGATCCCCCAGTACGGGGAGGTGAGTTGCTTGAACAACGAAAGCCGCTGGCCGCGGATGTCGGACATTCCCGACAACATGATGGCGAAGACCATCACCGTCATCACCGCGCCGGCGTAGACCAGCACCTGCACCGCCGCCAGGAATTCGGCCCCCAGCAGCAGGTAGTAGCCGGCGATGCCGACGAAGGCCACCGCCAGGTAGAGGGCGGCGTGGGTCACGTTCGGGGTGGTCACCACCCGGAAGGCGGAGTAAAGCGTAACGCCCGTCAGGAAGGCAAACGCCACCATCTGCCAGTTGACGTTCAAATCTTCTCACCCCCGGCGATGCGTGCCGCATGCGAACGCTTCCAGATCTCCGCCAGCCGGTCCCGGTCGAAAACCAGGTCCTCCGACGAGAACGACGAAAGCTCGGTCATGTCGGACATCTCCAGCGCGTCGAAGGGACAGGCCTCGACGCACAGGTTGCAGACCAGACAACGCGTGTAATCCAGCTCGTACTTGGCCGGGTACTGCATCTTCTTGCCGTCGGGCCCGACCATGGCCTCGACGGTGATGACGCCGACCGGGCAGGCGCGGGCGCACAACCCGCAGGCGGTGCAGTTCAGGTCGCCCGTCTCCGGGTTGACCTTCTGGGACGGTATCCCCCGCACGCCCCTGGGGTATTCGATCTTCTCCTGCGGATAGCGGACGGTGACCGGCTCCCGGAAGAATTCCTTCAGGGTGATGCCGTGCCCCGTAAGGATGCTCTTCGCCGTCCGCACCACGTCGGACAGGCCGCTCATCTCGGATCACCTCACCATGATCCACGCGCCCGTGAGCACCACGTTGGCGATGCTCACCGGCAGCAGGAACTTCCAGCCCAGGTTCATCACCTGGTCGATGCGCAGGCGCGGCAGGGTCCAGCGGATCCACATGGCCACGAAGACCAGGAAAAAGGCCTTGAGCAGCAGCCACACAACGCTGTCGGTACCGAAGGGACCGTGCCAGCCGCCCAGGAAGAGGCTGGCCGCCACGAGGGAGGTGGCCAGCAACCCGATGTATTCGGAGAAGATCATCAGACCGGCGCGGATGCCGCTGTATTCCGTAAGATAACCCATGACGATCTCCGACTCGCCGGTGACCAGGTCGAAGGGGGTGCGGTTGAGTTCCGCGAGGGAGGCGATGTAGAAGACGACGAATCCGAGGAACTGCGGGATGATGAACCACATCTCGTCCTGGGCCTCGACGATGTCCACCAGGCTCAGGGAGCCGGCCGCCAGGACGACGCCGACCACCGACAGCACCAGCGGGATCTCGTAGCTGACGATCATGGCGATGGCCCGCATGGCGCCGATAAGCGAGTACTTGTTGTTCGAGCCCCAGCCGGCCATGAAGATCCCTAGCACGGTGAAGGAGGTCACGGCCGCCAGGTAGACAAGGGCGATGTTCAGGTCCCGCAGGGCGCCGAACTTCGGGTCGAGGGGGATGACCAGGAAGACCATTATGACCGGAAAGAAGATGACCGATGGGGCCAGCGCCCACACCCAGCGGTCCACCGCCCTGGGCATGACGTCCTCCTTGGCGAAGAGCTTGACACCGTCGGCCAGGGGCTGGAGGACGCCCCAGGGGCCCCCGACCACCTCCGGCCCGCGCCGGCGCTGGATGCGTGCCGCCACCTTGCGTTCGACCCACGTCAGCAGGCCGGCGCTGGCCATGGCGAAGGCCAGCACGCCGGTCGCCTTGAGGGCGGCCAGGATGAAGTTCCACAGCCAATCGGGCATGCCGCCCTGCCCCGCAGCCAGTTCCAACACTAGCGGTCCACCTCCCCGAAGACGGGATCCAGCGTCGCCAGGATGGCGATGAAGTCGGCCACCTTCGTGCCGCGGCAAAGGTAGGGCAGGAGCTGCAGGTGGACGAAGGCCGGCGACCGCCACTTGACGCGATAGGGTGTGGCGCCGCCGTCGCTGACGATGTAGCAACCCGTCTCCCCGCGCGGGGCGTCGACGGTCTGGTAGTAGTCTCCCTTGGGCAGCTTCATGACGCCGCGGGGCACCTTGCCCAGTACCGGTCCGTCGGGCAGGCGGTCCAGGGCCTGCCGGATGATCCTGACGCTCTCTTTCATCTCCATTACCCGGACCATGCAGCGGTCATAGCAGTCGCCCTTCTCACCCACCGGGACGTCGAAGTCGAACTCCTCGTACCCCAGGTACGGGTGCGCCTTGCGCAGGTCCCATCGCACGCCGGAGGCGCGCAGCACCGGCCCGCTGGCGCCATAAGCCATGGCCACGTCGGGGGGCAGCACGGCGATGTCCTTCGTCCGAACGCGGAAGATCTCGTTCTCGAACAGGAGCCGGACGTATTCCGGCCAACCCTCGCGTTCGAAGTTGTCGATCCAGGCTCTGAAATCCTCGAGCCAAGCTTCGTTGACGTCGTTGCGCAGCCCGCCGATGCGGAAGTAGTTGAAGAGCAGGCGCGCCCCGGTGGCCCGGTCCATCAGGTCCAGCGCCTTTTCCCGGTCACGGAAGACGTACAGGAACGGCGTGAAGGCGCCGATGTCCATGCCGAACGTGGCCGCATAGAGCTGGTGGCTGAGTATCCGCTGGAACTCGTTGAAGATGATCCGGAGGATACGGCCCCGCTCCGGCACCTCGATGCCCAGCGCCTTTTCCACGCAGAGGACGTAGGCCAGCTCGCTGGTCAGCGGCGCCAGGTAGTCGGTGCGGTCGGTCATCGGGATGATCTGCGGGTACTGCATCGTCTCGTAGATCTTCTCGTGGTTGCGGTGCAGGTACCCGATCACCGGCTCCACGTCCACGACGGTTTCGCCTTCCAGGGTGAGGATGGCCCGGAACACCCCGTGGGTGCTCGGGTGCTGCGGCCCCAGGTTGAGCTCCATCGTTTGTCGTTCGACGTTTTCAGGAATCGGCTCCCGCTTTTCGACGGCGCCCTCCATGAAGAGCTGCTCCTGCGCCACGGGCCTCTCCCCCCCTGCCGCTCTAACGTGCCGCTTTGATCTGGCGTTCGCGCTTGGGCCGGCGGTCGACGAAGTCCTTCCGCAGCGGGTATCCTTCGTACCCCTCCCAGAGCAGGATCCGCTTCAGGTTCGGGTGGTCGCGGAACCGGACGCCGAGCAGGTCGTATGCCTCACGCTCGTGCCAGTCCGCCCCGGGCCACACGGAGGTCACGCTGTCCACCTCCGGGTTCTCGGCCGGGACGTTGACCTTCAGCACCACCTGGGCGCCGGTTCCGGTTCCCATGAGGTAGTAGACGACCTGCAGGTGGTCCTTGTAGTCCACGCCGGTGACGTGGCTCAGGTAATCCAGGGCCACGCCCGGCATCGCCTTCAGTCCACGGGCCACCCGGAGCAGGTCCTGAGCCGGCACGATGAACCCGGCCGCCGTCTTCATGTCCCCGTCGGGCTGCAACTGCGGGAACCGCGCCAGGACGGGCTCCCGCACCGCGGCGAACGGGTCCGGCTTTTCCGGCGCTTCGGCAGGCCCGGCGGCCGCCGGTTGCGGCTTCTTCTCTTCCTCCGTCACGCGCGACCCCTCCCCCGCCCCGTCAGCGTTTCGCCGGAGCCGGCCTGGTGCCCGCCCGGGCGATCTTCTCTCGAAGCATGTAAATCCCGTGGAGGACGGCCTCCGGACGCGGCGGGCAACCCGGGACGTAGACGTCCACGGGAATGAGCTTATCCACGCCGTCGACCACGTTGTATCCCTGGTAGAACGGCCCGCCGTTGATGGCGCAACCGCCTACGGCAATGACGTACTTGGGCTCGGCCATCTGGTCGTAGATCGTTTTGATGGCCGGGGCCATCTTCTCCGTGACGGTGCCGGCGACGATCATCACGTCGCACCAGCGCGGCGAGAACCAGGGCGGCATGCCATGCCGGTCCAAATCGAACCGGGTGGCGCCGGCCGCCATCAACCCCTCGATGGCGCAGCACGCCGTCCCGATCGGATAGTACCAGAGCGAGTTCCGGCGGCCCCAGTTGACCAGGTTCTGCACCGTCGTCGTTATGACGCCGGGGAGGCGCTTCCAGAACCCGGGCAGCAGCTCGGACTCCTGGACGATCCGCCGGTCCGGCTCGAGTTCGTCCAGCTGGCGGAAGAGCTTGATATTGCCGGCCCTGGCGGCGTACTTCTGGCTCTGGATCTGCTCCTGCTCCTGGAGCTGGGTTTCGCCGGCCCTCGCCTTGGCCGGGGCCGGAGCCTGTTCCGCGGCTCCCTGAGCGGGTGCCTGGATCTGCCCGCTTCCTCCCTGATCTTCTAGACCCATGTCAACACCTTCTTTTTCCAGGCATAGATCAGGCCCACAACCAGAATGCCGATGAAGACGAACATCTCCCAGAAGGCGAAGACCTGGTCGACCTGCCGAAAAACTACCGCCCAAGGATATAGGAAGATCGTTTCGACATCAAAAACCACAAAAAGCAGGGCGAAAAAATAATAGGCGATATGGAATTTCACGCGCGCGTCCCCAAAGGGTACCATGCCGCTCTCGTAAGTCGTCACTTTTTCGGGACGTGGGTTGTCGCGCCGCAGCAGGCGTGAAATAAACAAGTTGACGATGGGAAAGCTGAAACCCGCGATCAGAAAGATCAACACATCGAGATATCCTTCCACCGCGACCCACCCCTCCTTGACTAGCCCCTTTTCGCTACCATGCCATTGTAATATAAAGCTGATCGCAAACCAACAAGGCTCTTAAGCGCGCTTATCCTACCTGGACCCGCCCCAGGGCTTTCTCCCCCTCGGTACGGATTCTGGCGATTGCCGACGCCACGTCGGCCTCACCGAACACGGCCGATCCGGCCACCAAGACCTCGGCCCCCGCCTCGACGACGAGGCCCGCCGTTTCGATGCCGATCCCGCCGTCGACCTCCAGTTCGCCGCTCCAGAGGCCGCGCCGCCGGGCGTCGGCCAGTTCGCGGATCTTGGGAAGCACGGCCGGGATGAATTTCTGCCCACCGAACCCGGGGTTGACCGACATCACCAGGAGCAGGTCTATCTTGTCCCAGACGTATTCCAAAACATCGGGCGGGGTCGCCGGATTCAAGGAGACGCCGGCCTTGACCCCCAGGTCCCTGATCTGCGACAGCAGGCGGTCCAAATGCACCGTCGCCTCGGCGTGAACCGTGATGTAGTCTGCCCCCGCACGGGCAAATGTCTCTATGTAACGATCAGGGTTCTCGATCATCAGGTGGACGTCTAGCGGCAGATCGGTAACCCGGTTGAGCGCTTCCACGACCAAGGGCCCGATGGTGATGTTGGGCACGAAGTGCCCGTCCATGACGTCGACGTGGATCAGGTCGGCACCCCCCGCCTCGGCCTCACGAACGTGCTCGCCCAAACGGGAGAAGTCGGCTGACAGGATGGATGGGGCCATTTTGATCCGGCGCATTGATATGTATCTTCCTCTCTGCAAGTTGAACCTTAAGCAAGAGCCCGGCGACCGACCACCGGGACTCTTGAAAATATCCGCGATCCTTGCTTCTTTTCGGGTCGGCGCTCGAGCAAGCGCCTTATTCCCGGCCAGGTAACGGGCTTCTTTATGGATGAACGGCCTCCGAGTAACATGACTCACAGGTGAACCGCAAATGCTGAGCAAATTCGTCGGCAAACAGTCGGTAGGCGCTGCGCATCACCGCGCTGGCCGCCTTATCCAGGCCACAGAGGGTCTTGCGCCCGGTCAGGCTGAAGACCCCCTCAAGCTGCTGCTCCCAATCCTCGCCGGCCTTACCCCGCTCCAGATCAAGGGACAGCTTGAGGAACTCGCGCGTCCCCTTGCGGCAGGGGAAACACTGTCCGCAGGTCTCGGCGGCGGCGAACTGCATGACCTTGCTGGCCACCTCGACCATGCAGGCGTTCTTGTCGAAAAGGTGAATCGTGGCACAGCCCAGGGAACTCCCCCGTTCGCGCAGGGCGCCATATTCGAGAGGGACGTCCAGGTCGTCGGTGCCCAGGAAGGCCGAGGCATAGCCGCCGGGCAGGATCGCCTTGATCCCTTCGCCGGCCGGACCGCCACCGATACCGTAGATGACCTCCCGGAGAGGCGTCCCGGCCTCTACCTCATAAACACCGGGGTTCCGGACGCCGTTCAGGCTCATCAGTATGGTTCCAGGCGTATCGGCGGTGCCGATCGACCGGTACCAGGCAGCGCCGTTGCGCAGGATGGGCTCAACGTTGGCCAGGGTTTCCACGTTGTTGACCAGCGTCGGCTTTTCCCACAACCCCTTGGTCGTGGGATACGGGGGCTTGGCGCGGGGCATCGCGGGCTTGCCCTCGATGAACTGCAGCACGGCCGTCTCCTCGCCGGCCACGTAACCGACGCCGGCCATATGAACGTCCAAGTCCAGGCTGAAGCCGGACCCCAGGATATCCTCGCCTAGATAGCCCAGCCGGCGGGCCTCGTCCAGGGCAGCCCGGATGGCGGCCATGCAATCCTCGGCTTCGTGATGTATATAAATGTAACCCTTTCTGGCTCCCACCGCGCGCGCGGCGATGATCATGCCGGCTATGACGAGGTGCGGAAGGTGCTTCATCAGGTAACGATCTTTGTAGGTGCCGGGTTCGCCCTCGGCGCCGTTGGCCACGATATATTTGATGTCAGAGAGTTCCTGGGCGACGGCCCGCCACTTGATCCCGGCGGGGAAACCCGCGCCGCCGCGGCCGCGCAGGCCCGAATCGGCTATGCATCTGACCACGTCGGCCGGCGATACCTGCCGCAGTACATGCTTGACGGTTTCGTAGGGTCTCAGGGATGCGTCGGGGTTGCCGAGGTCCGCGAGCAACACCCTTTTGTGTACGCTAGACACCGACATCGCTCCGTTTCTGTGGTCTCATCCCCAGCTTTTCAACCTCTTGCGGCATCCCCGCCAACCGGGTACCACCGGCTTGCGGAAACCCCTCAAGAGGACGTAGTCCCCTCACGCCAACAAAACTATGGGATCTAGCACGAAAATGCAATACTTGGACCGTGAATAGTAATTCCGGGGGATGCAAGTTGCATACAACTGGACGCGAATAGCAAAGCCGGGGACCGGAAGGCCGTTCACCGTCTCTTAACGACAATTCGCCGGGCGCAAAAAGGCCGTGGGCCGCCGGTAATCCCCGGTGAACCGTTGTTCAGGGGTGGCCGAGGCCGGGCGACACCCCGTTCCCCGCCGAGCAGCGCCTCTCATCTCACGTTGACAGCAGTCCACCGGTGGCGATATGCTTTTGGCACCATACTCATTGATTACCGGAACGGTTTCCCTTATATTAGGGAAACGGGGGAGCGTGAGCGGGCCGTAATCCCCCTCGATTCATTGAGGGGATAGACGGACCCCCTCGCAGGCATCTTCTCGTTTCGTTGCGGATTCACAAGGGAGGGCTTGGGTGCAACTCTTCATCGATTCCGCCGACCTGGTCGAAATCTCGGCCGCGGCGCGCTGGGGCGTGTTGGGCGGCGTGACCACCAACCCCAGCCTGATGGCCCGGGCCGGGGTCAGCGACCCCGGGCAGGCCGTCGCCGCCATCGCCGGCCGCGTCGACGGCCCCGTCAACGTCGAGGTCCTGGCCACGGACGCCGGTGGCATGATCGATGAAGGCCGCCGCTATGCCCGCTGGTCGCCTCGGGTGACGGTGAAGATTCCGATGACGGCGGCCGGCCTGGAAGCCGTTCATCAACTCAATAAGGAAGGCATCAGTACGAATGTGACCCTGGTATTTTCCGCGGCCCAGGGGATCCTCGCGGCAAGGGCCGGTGCGACGTACATCAGTCCGTTCGTGGGCCGGTTGGATGACCTGGCGGCAGACGGCATGCGTCTCATCCGTGAACTGGCGGATATCTTTCGCATCCACCGCATCGCAACCGAGATCATCGCCGCCAGCATCAGGCACCCGCTTCACGTCGTCGAGGCAGCCCGGGCCGGCGCCCACATCGCGACCGTGCCCTTCAAGGTTCTGGAGCAGATGATCCGCCATCCCCTCACGGATGCCGGTATCGAGCGTTTCCTGGCCGACTGGGGGGCCGTTGGGGCTTCCCATCGGGCCACGGCGTCGGATCGAGGCTCCAAGCGGGAACTGCGGGTTCCAGGCGCCACGAATGCTCAAGAAACAACGATCGGGGAAGGAGCCGGCCAATGCAAAAACGTACCACACTGATCGGATTCGCCGGGGACAGCGGAGCGGGCAAGTCGACCTATGTCAAAGCCCTGACCTCGCTGCTCGGCCCCGAACGCGTCACCGTCATCGGCCTGGACGACTACCACACCCTGGACCGGGCCCAGCGCAAGGCCGTGGGGATCACCCCGCTGAACCCCCGCTGCAACGACCTGGGCCTGGTGGCCGACCACGCCCTGCAGATGAAGCGCGGGGAAACCATCGTCAAGCCGGTGTACAACCATAGCACGGGCACCTTCGACCCGGACGAGGAGGTCACTCCCGGGGAGTTCGTGATCCTGGAGGGACTGCATCCCCTCTATTACGAATCCATCCGCGTGTCGCTGGATCTCAAGGTCTACTTCGACACGGACCCGGAACTCAAGCTCCACTGGAAGATCAAGCGCGACGTCCAGGACCGCGGCCACACGATCGAACAGGTCAAGGCCGAGATCGCCCAGCGCCAGCCGGATATCGTCGCCTACATCGAGCCACAGAAGCGCTTCGCCGACCTGATCATCACCCTGGCGCCCAAGGATGAGACCAAGGAGACGATCAAGGTCCTGCTGGCCGAGAAGCCGTCGCCCAACAGCATAGCTTCCCGGCTGTCCCAGGACGGCTGGCGCAGCCGCTTGGGCATCCGCATGGTAGCGACGATGCTGCCCGGGTTCGAGGTGCTCGAGGTGGCCGAGCCGGTGCCGGCGGAGACGGTTGCCGCCCTGCTGGCCGCCCTCGGCGCCACCGATATCCCGCAGCGGCACGATATCTACGACGCGGTGGCCCTGAGCCACGTGCTGGTGACCTGGCGCATCCTGGCCTGCCGCCAACACGCAGGGGTGGTGTCGAGCTATGTCGCTCAAGGCTGAAGCGGTGGGCTACCGCGACCTCGAGGAAAAGGCCCGTGCCCTGCGTCGGCACGTGGTGAACATGACGGCGGCGGCCAATTCCGGACACCCGGGCGGCTCCCTGTCGGCGGCCGACATCGTGGCCGCCCTTTACTTCCGCGTCATGCGCGGCCTCGACCCGCAAAACCCGAAAAACCCGGACCGTGACCGGTTCGTCCTGTCCAAGGGGCACTGTTGCCCCGTCCTCTACGCCGCCCTGGCGGAGAAGGGCTTCATCCCGGTCGACGAACTGGAGACTTTCCGCAAGCTTCATTCCCGGCTGCAGGGGCACCCGGACATGAACAAGGTGCCGGGCGTGGAGGCCAGCGCCGGTTCCCTGGGCCAAGGCTTCTCCATGGCCGTGGGCATGGCCCTGGCCGGCAAGATCGACGGCCGGGGTTACCGGGTCTACGCCCTGTTGGGCGACGGCGAGTGTCAGGAGGGCCAGGTCTGGGAGGCGGCGATGAGCGCGGCCCACTACCGGCTCGACAACCTGGTGGCCATCGTCGACCGCAACGGCCTGCAGATCGACGGCCCGACCGAGGAGGTCATGGGCCTTGATCCGCTGCCCGATAAGTGGTCGGCCTTCGGCTGGCACACCCTGGAGATCGACGGCCACTCCTTCCCGGAGATCCTGGCCGCCCTGGACGAGGCCGCCGCTGTTCGGGGCAAGCCAACGGCGATCATCGCCCGCACCGTCAAGGGCAAAGGTGTTTCCTTCATGGAGAACGCCGTCGAGTGGCATGGAGTCGCGCCCAACGCGGAACAGCGCCAGCAAGCCCTGGCCGAACTCGGAGGTGTTGCCGGTGAGCACTGAACTCGGGGTCCCCACCGAGTCGATGACTCGGTGGGGTGAAAGCGTCGTCGACCAGGCAGCCCTCCCCAAGCCCAAGGATGGCGCGACCCGCGAGGGTTACGGCGCGGGGCTGGCGGAGCTGGCCGCCAACCCCAGCGTCGTCGTCCTGGACGCCGACCTGTCCAAGTCAACCCAGTCGGCTTCCTTTAAAAAAGCCGGCGCCAAGGACCGCTTCTTCAACCTGGGCATCGCCGAGCAGAACATGATGGGCGTGGCGGCCGGACTGGCCAGCTGCGGCAAGATCGTCTTCGCCTCCAGCTTCGCCATCTTCGCCACCCAGCGGGCACTGAACCAGGTCTTCCAATCGATCTGCTATCCCAGGCTCGACGTCAAGATCGGCGCCACCCACGCCGGCGTGACCGTCGGTGAGGACGGCGCCACCCATCAGGCCATCGACGACATCGCCACGATGCGTTGCCTGCCCAACATGACGGTGATCGTGCCGGCCGACTACACCGAAGCCAGGCTGTTCACCATCGCCGCCGCCGGTCACCCCGGCCCCGTCTACCTGCGGTTCGGACGGGCGAAGGTGCCCGGCATTTACGCCGACGACCACCGGGTCCGGATCGGCAAGGCGGACGTGCTGCGGACCGGGAAGGACGTGACCGTGGTGGCCTGCGGCGTCATGGTCGCCGAAGCTCTCAAGGCGGCGGAGATGCTGGCGGGCGATGGTATCGGCGCCGAGGTGATCAACTGCTCGACCATCAAGCCCCTGGACAAGGAAACCATCCTGGCCAGCGCCGCCAAGACCGGGGCGGTGGTCACGGCCGAGGAACACAGCGTTTTCGGCGGCCTGGGCGGCGCCGTCGCCGAGGTCCTGGCCGAAGAACTGCCGACCCCCATGTCCAGGGTGGGCGTCATGGACGTTTTCGGCCAGTCGGGAACGGCTTCCCAACTGCTGAAAGAATACGACCTGACGGCGGAGCGGATCGCCCGCCGCGCCCGCGAAACGCTGGCACGGAAGAAGATCTGACGGGGATGACGCTGCGTGTCCTGATCGTGGATGACGAATACCCCTCGCGCCAACAGCTTCGCCATGCCCTGGGAAAGCACCCCGAACTGGAGATCATCGGGGAGGCGGCCAGCGCGCGGGAAGCGCTCAAGCTGGTTGAGGCGGTGGAGTATGACGCCCTCTTCCTGGATATCAACATGCCCGGCGCGAGCGGCCTGGAACTGGCCAGGGCCATCCGGGAAAAGGGGCCGAACATCAAGCTCGTCTTCGTCACCGCCTTCGAGGAATACGCCGTCGAGGCTTTCGGCCTGCGCGCCACCGATTACCTGCTCAAGCCCATCAACGAAGAACGGCTCACCGAAACGGTCGGCCGTCTTGTCGCCAGGGCGGCGGGGACCACCCGGGCCGCTTTCGCAGGAACCCACCCGGCACTCGCCTGGGTGGCCGCGGAGAAGGGTGGGACCAAGGTCCCCGTCCCCGTCGAAGAAATCGTCTTCATCACGGCGGAAGGCTATAGTGTTTACGTTCATACCGCCCAGGAGCGGCTGCCAACCCGTTTCACGCTGCAGGAACTGACCGACAAGCTCCCGTTGCACACCTTTTTCCGCTGCCATCGCAGCTACCTCGTCAACATCCGGCAGATCAGGGAGATCATCCCGTATTTCAACGGCACCTACCTGCTGCGGATGAAAGACAAACACCATACCGAGGTTCCGGTCAGCCGGGCCAGGGCCCGCGAGTTGCGACACCTGTTCTCTTTGGCATAAATGATCGTTGGCATGACAGCGCCAACGTCAAGCCGCCAGGGGTTCTGGCCCCCACCGCAACCGGTGATCGGGCAGGGCTCGTTGGCGGGCTTAAAGAAGCGAGGATCGGATATGATCACCATGACCTGCCCGGACCATACATGCGGCTACAACGGGTTTGGCGTCTGCCAGATGCACATCCCGGTCGAAGCCCTGAGGAACGGCCGTGTCACCCAACACAAATGCCCTTACTACAGGGCCGCCCATGTATACGCGAACCAGCAATCGGCGGCACCACCGCAACCGCCGCTTCAAGGGCCAACCCCCACACCGGGTTCGGGGCTTGTTCCGGGCGGCCTGGCCCAACCCGGCCAGTGGTACCCCAAGCCGGCCGATAACGATTCGGAGCCGTTTGGCCGATAAACTTGAGGGGGTGTCGAAAATGTCCAATCTGCCGGACCTGGGTCAGGACGTGACGATCGAGGTGCTGACGGAGGCCATTCAGACCCTTTTGGCGGAAGATGAGCAGGAGGCGCCGCGGGATTCGGGACCTTCCCTGGAATCAGCCACGGCAAAGGTGGTGGCTGTCACCCCGAAAACCCTGACCCTGGCTCTCCGGCCGGCCTCCGGCCCGGCCAGGGCGTTCACCTCCGGTACAAAGCTCGTCCTGCACTACCACGATGACAACGGTCTCTATCTGATGCTGGCCAAGGTTATCCAAAGCGATGCGGCCGCGGGCACGTTCACCGTTCAGACCCAGGGCCTCATGGGACACCAGCGCCGCCGCCACCCGCGCATCGCGGCCGCCCTGAACGTCCGCTACCAGGTGGCGGCCGCGGCGGGCACGGGCGGTTCCGTGGGGAACTGGCAGCCCGCCCGCGCCCGCGACATCTCGCACGGCGGCCTCCTTCTCGAGGTCGCGGGGCAACTTGCGCCGGGGACGGCGATTCTCCTGGCGGTGGAACTCCCCGCCGGCACCATCCACGTCCAGGGCCGGGTGACCCGTACCAGGCCCGGTAGCGGAGACAAGATCCTGGCCGGTGTCCGGTTCACCGAAATCACGCCGGAAGATCAGGCAACCCTCGACGACTTCATCGCCGCCAGCGTCCACAGCGCGTAACCCGGCGTCGCGTGACGGCGCACGCCCACCCACCTCACCGAATCCCGGTCCGGTGGGTGCCGAACCCGCCCGCGGCGCTATTCATTCTTTCTGGCTCTGGAACCACTGCCTGAAGTCTTCCGGACCGAAGCCGCCGTCGCCGGGGGTCTGGCTGGCGCCGCCGACGAGGCGGTCCTTCTCTTCGCCGTCGACGAAGTGCACGATGGTGGGTGTTCCCTTGATATTGTAGTCGGTCCATCCCTGCTCGAACTCCAGGACATTGTACATCTTGAGATCGATGCCGAGTTCCTTGGCGATGGGAACGACAACGGGCGTGGTGCTCTTGCAATGGGGGCACAGCGGCGAGAAGAAGTACACATAGACCTCTTCCTTCCTGGCCAGCCGCTGGGCCAGCTCGTCCGGCAGGATGATGTTCTGATAGAGGGGATCGTTCAACAGTTCGGCAGTTGCCGGGTTCAACCTCTTATCTCCATAGGGTGTGGAACCGGACGTCTTGCCGCCGCACCCTCCCAGGACCAACATCAAGCTAACGATTCCCAAGAACGGGAGCAAAGCCGTCTTCCTCCGCATCCAGCGCCGGCCTCCCTTTTTCGTATTGATATAGCAATACCATGACCGATGTGATCAATGCAAAGGCGATCAGGGCCAGGAACGGAATGGTGATGAAGCCGAACCAGTTTAGATAGTCCGCGGTGCAGGGATCCCGGCCACAGGACGACGCGAGGGTCTGCAGCGCGGGGAGCTTCTGCTTCAGGTAATGATAAAGTGAGGTCAACCCGCCCGGAACGGAAAGGGGCAGCACGTATTGATACAACGCCCGCTCCCGGCGCAGGTAACCGACCCCGATGAAGACTGCCAGGGGATACATGAATATCCTCTGGATCCAACACAGCTTGCAGGGAATCCAACCGAGGACCTCGCTGAAGTAGAGGCTCCCCCCTGTCGCAACCAGTGCCACGACCCAGGCTGAGGCGATCAGTTTCCTTCTGGTTCCCGCTGGCGGCAACGGCAGCACCCGCTTCCCGCTTGTATGGCACCATCCGGTGGGGCCCCGAATTTCACACCATCAGGCCATCGGGCCTGATGGGGACCCCGGTTTCCCGGGCCGCACCCAGCCCCGCTCATAGGCGTAGGCGGCCAGTTGGACCCGATTGCGCAAGTGGAGCTTTTCCAGGATGTTGCGCAGGTGTTTTTTCACCGTGGTTTCCGCGATGGTCAGCCTGTCCGCGATCTCCCGGTTGCTCAGGCCGCGGGCGACCCACTCCAGGACCTCCCGCTCCCGGTCGGTGAGCGTCGTCGTGCCGGTGGGCTCCGCGGCCGTTTCGCTGGCGGCGAATTCCCGTAAGATGCGGCCGGCCAGGGAGCGGGAGATCGGCGCCTCGCCCTGGAGGACGTTCTGCAGGTACTCAACCCAGACCTCCGGCTCCATATTCTTGAGCAGGTAGCCCTGGGCCCCCGCCTTGATGGCCTCGAAGAAGTCCTGGACCTCGTCCGAGACGCTCAGGATGACCACCTTGACATACGGGAGTTCGGCCTTGATGCGCCGCGTAGCCTCGATGCCGTCGCAGCGGGGCATGCGGATATCCATAGAGAATCAGGTCGGGCATCAACGCGCGCGCCCGCTCCAGGGCCTCCAGGCCGTCGCACGCCTCGCCGACGACATCCAGGTCCGGCGAAGCCGCCAGGAGGCTGATGATCCCCTTCCGGGACAGGAGGTGGTCGTCGGCTACCAGGACCTTGGTCTTACGCACTGCGCACTCCCCCCGTGTGGCGGGCCGGCAGCCTCAGGACGATCTCGGTGCCCTGCCCCGGCGCGGCCCGCACCTCCATCTCCCCGCCCAGCAGCGTCACCCGTTCGCGCATGATGCGCATCCCGAATCGGCTACGGCCATCCCGGCCAACGGTCTCGGGATCGAAGCCCTGCCCGTCGTCGCGCACCCGCACCTCCACCCCCTGCGCCGCCGGCTGGGCGGTGATCTCCACGGTGTTGGCGCGAGCATGCTTGCGCACGTTCCAAAGGGCTTCCTGCAGGATCTTCAGCAGGTTGCCCTCCTCTTCCGGGGTCAGGTCCAGGCGGGAAAGGGCCGGCCCGTCAAATCGCACCTCCAGGCCCGTCTGGTAACGGAATTCCTCCATGCAGTCCCTCACGGCCTCGGCCAAACCACGGTCGGGGGGCTGGGCCATCTTGAGGTTGAACACCGTCTGGCGAACATCGTCGTGGGAGGAGTGAATGGCCGAACGCCCCTCTGCCAGCGCGGCGGCGCAGCCCGCCACATCCCCCCGCCGGAGGGAATCCTCGGCGGCTTTCAGTTGCACGTTGGCATAGAAAAGCGCCTGGCAGATGCCGTCGTGGAGATCGCGGGCGATCCGGTCGCGTTCCTCCATCACGGCCAGGCTTCGCTTCTTCTCTTCGAGGTCGAGCTGCATCCGCTCGACGATGGCGAAAAGACTGCCGACCAGGGGCAGGCCGGTGATCAGGGCAACGCCGGCGGTAACCCAGTTGCCGGCCGACATGGGCAGGACGTCCAGCAGATAGTTGTGGCGGACATATTCGAAAAAGGCGATGACCACGGTCGGCAACAAGACCGCGAACCATTTCAGCGCGCCCAGGTTCATCCCCGCACCGCCCCTCGTTGATCGTGTGTCCGCATTCATTGATCATTAATCATTTTAGCAAAGTTACGGGGCGCGCTGAATCACCCGCAAACCGGCCCTGCCGCTTGTTGCCGCTCCCTTCGGATCATCTTCCCGGGCGCTCATGGTACGCAAGCCGCATCTGCACGCCGTCCGACATTCGTCCGTCCGATGCCGGGCCACGCGTCCGATCGAAGCCCTTCAAGCTATTCCTCCTCCTGGTATGCCTCCTTCAGCTTGGCGACGACGGAGGGGTCGGCCAGGGTCGTCGTGTCCCCCAGGGCGCGGCCCTCGGCGATGTCGCGCAACAGGCGGCGCATGATCTTGCCGCTGCGCGTCTTGGGCAGGTCGGCTGCGAAGTGGATCTCCTCTGGCCGGGCGATGGCGCCGATCTTCTTCACCACATGCTCCCTGAGCTCGGCGGCCAGCTCCGGCGTGCCGGCGACGCCCTCCTTGAGCAGAACGAAGGCGCTGATGGCCTGGCCCTTGAGTTCGTGGGGCCGGCCGATGACGGCGGCCTCGGCCACGGCCGGGTGGTCCACCAGCGCGCTCTCCACCTCCATGGTGCCGATGCGATGGCCGGCCACGTTGATCACGTCGTCGACGCGGCCCAGCACCCAGAAGTAGCCGTCGGCGTCCTTCTTGGCGCCGTCGCCCGTGAAATAGATGCCGGGAAAGCGGCTCCAGTAGGTCTGGACGTAGCGTTCCGGGTCGCCGTAGATGGTGCGCAGCATGGAGGGCCACGGCGAACTGATCACCAGGTAGCCGCCCTGCCCGGAGGCCACCGGGTTGCCGTCGCCGTCCACCACCTCGGCCTCGATGCCGGGAAAGGGCCGCGTTGCCGAGCCCGGCTTGGTCGGCGTCACGCCCGGCAAGGACGAGATCATGATCGCGCCGGTCTCCGTCTGCCACCAGGTGTCGACGATGGGGCAGCGTTCCCCGCCGATGTGCCGGTGGTACCACATCCACGCCTCCGGGTTGATCGGCTCGCCCACCGTGCCGAGGAGGCGCAGGCTGGAAAGGTCGTGGCGGGCCGGCCATTCCTCGCCCCAACGCATGAAGGCGCGGATGGCGGTCGGCGCAGTGTAGAGGATGGTGCAACGGTGCTTCTCGACGATGCTCCAGAAGCGCCCGCGGTCGGGCCAGTCGGGGGCGCCCTCGTACATCACCGCCGTCGCGCCGTTGGCCAGGGGGCCATAAACCATATAACTATGGCCGGTGACCCAGCCGATGTCGGCCGTGCACCAGTAGACGTCCTCGTCTTTGAGGTCGAAGACCAGGTGGGTGGTGGCCGCCACGCCCGTCAGGTAGCCGCCGGTCGTGTGCAGGATGCCCTTGGGCTTGCCGGTGCTGCCGCTGGTGTAGAGGATGTACAGCGGATCCTCGGCGTCCATGGGCTCCGGGTCGCACCGCGGCGGGGCCTCCCGCATCAGGTCGTGCCACCACAGGTCGCGGCCGGGTTGCATGGGCACCTCGGCGCCGGTGCGGCGGACGACGATCACCTTATCCACGCCGTGGGTGCCCTGGAGCGCGGCGTCGGTGTTGGCCTTCAGGGGCACGATGCCGCCCCGCCGGTAGCCGCCGTCGGCGGTGATCACCACCCCGGCCCGGGCGTCGTTGATGCGGTCGCGCAGGGCCTCGGCGGAGAAGCCGCCGAAGACGACGCTGTGCACGGCGCCGATGCGCGCCGCGGCCAGCATGGCTATGGGCAGTTCGGGGATCATCGGCATGTACATGGTCACCCGGTCGCCCTTCTTGATGCCGAGGCTCCTGAGAACGTTGGCGAATTTCTGCACCTCGCGGTGAAGGTCGCCGTAGGTCAGGACCCGGTCGTCGCCCGGTTCCCCCTCCCAGACGATGGCGGCCTTGTTGCGCCGCCACGTCCCGGCATGGCGGTCGACGCAGTTGTAAGCGGCATTGAGCTTGCCCCCGACGAACCACCTGGCGAAGGGGGGTTCCCACTCCAGCACCCGCTCCCACTTGCGGAACCAGTCCAGCCGCCCGGCCTGTTCGGCCCAGAAGCCGAGGCGGTCGGCGGCCGCCCGCCGGTACAGGGCGTCGTCGCGGACGTTGGCCTGGGCCGTGAACTCCGGCGCCGGCGGGAACAGGCGGTCCTCGTTCAGCAGGGCCTCGATGGAAACCGGGCTTGACATGGAGATCACCTCACGTATGGCATCGCGGGCGGCTGGCGCCGTCCCGGTCGAATATGGTATTCGGGGGCCGGGCCGGAAAACCCTGCCGGGCTCCGATCAGCCGTGCTCCCGATGATTCTTTCGGATCATGCCCGCTGGCCGCGTAGCTCTTTCGGAGGTTTTACCAGGTCGGTTTAGGCTCTTCGGAACAATTGAAACAACCCTCCGCCACGTGTCAAGATAGCCGCGGAAGCCTTGTAAATCAACGATTTAAAAACGAGTTGATCCGCCATGGGTTGGCAAAGCGGCAGATGGACCGACCACCTGGCCATAGCCGTCCTGGCGCTTGCCATGCTCCTGGCCGGCTGCGCCGCCGGCCGGGACGAAACCGGCATTCCGCTCGTCTCGCAGGCCGGAAGCAACCGGGGCGGCGGCGCCTTTGCGCCGATGGAATTCACCCCTCCCCTGCC
>DYIH01000007.1 GCA_020723785.1 Thermaerobacter marianensis | reverse complement strand
CGCGCCAGGTCGGCAGCATAGCGTTCCGCTGCGCCGCGGGACCGGAAGCAGGCCGGCTTCGTCTCTGAAAGATAGCCGGGCGTGTTTTCAACAACATGGTAGTGGGCCATTCCTTCATGCACCTCCAAACAAAAACAGGGTCCTCTCCGGACCACAGCAATGTCTCCAATCAGCAGACTGACGGAATTTCCGGCCGCCGGCACGCGGCGGCTCTTACAGGCTTCAGCCTCCTGTGGTGCAGGAACCGTAAAGAGCAGCATAGTCCGCGACAGCGGGGCTGGGATGCCCTGGCCCGGCCGGCTCAAGCCCAGCGTCGGCCACTTGCGGGAGGCAACGGTCACAGAGCACCATAAGCGTGCCCAGCATGATCTCCCGAAGAACGCTTGTGTGCCCAGGCCGGCCGCAATAGTCGCAAGAATTCACCGTATCACCTCCGCTTAATACTCGTCCGGCAACAGGAGTGTGGTTACTGAACGATCAGCCTCGGTAATGACCCAAAGCCTGACACCATGCCGGGTGCGATACGCGCTCAACAACCGGCCGCCATGTTTCAGCGCCTGATTATTTAAGGAGGCGTCTTCCGTGCATACCTCACCCCAGTCCCCAGAGGCGTGCCGGCGCAGGAATTCGTTCGCGCTTTGGCCGGCTTCTTCCAGAGCGGCTAGCGCCCCCGGTGTAGCCACCAGTTGACCTAAAGGAAACATCCGCTGATTCTCCTTTCTTCACATCACCAAAGCAAAATAAAAACGGCCCCGGTGGCCGTTGGTGTTGTTGATCCTGGGAACTCAGCGTTCCCTCTTTCGCTGTTTGTTAAAGCGAAATTACAGTATAAGGAAATACAACGGCGTGCGGCTTGCCCTCTCGCTCTCGCTGCTTGTTGATTGCTGCGATTTTCGCTTTGAGTTCTTCCGTGCTCTCTGCCTCGATGAGGATGCCGCCACAAATATCCGGCGCTTCGAGCAGAACCTTATGTTTATGTTGGGATTTATTAGCTTCCCTCACGGCGCTATCACTCCATTTTCCAGTTATAAACCTTGTAGCCGCGTCGCTTTGCGTCTTTCACCAGTGCCTTCGCACATTCCTCGCAAAGAAAGAGGACATCGCTCTCGGATTCATGGTACTCCACCCGGACCTGTCTGGTGGCACGGGAGTTGAAACATTGCGGAACCCCAACGCCGCGCCCTCTGGTCGATGCGTTCTCACAGCGCCCCTGGTCAAGCTCGGAGAACAACAGAAACGGAGAAAAGGGTCTGCGCTTGCCTCGCACGGATTGCACCCTCCCCGGTTTGTTATTCCGGCAGCCACGCAGCCGTCGGCCGGCCGGCGTTGTCGTCGTCAACAAATACGATAACGTTGACGTTAGGGTCCAGCCGCTCGAACACATTCCGCCAGGCTGCAGGGGGCACGCTCACCAGCGGTACAAGGTTCGGCGGCCCCCAACGCTGGAGCAAGTCCTTGTACGCGGAACGGCCGCGAAAAAGCGGAATGCCATGCTTCTGGGCATACCGTTCGGCACGGGTCATGAGCAATTCCCTCCTCTGAATGGACGTATGACCGCAGCCGGATCACCTCCCCCTGCATCGATCCCAATATCCGCACCACTTGGCGGAACACCACCATCCGTCGCGGTTGCAGGGGAACGCCCCGGCCTGGATGGCTCGGGCAGCACCATCCACCGTGGCCGCCGTGTCTTCCAGATCACGATCCGTAAACACCGCCCGTCGCGGCGCGTACGTTATGGCCGTTCCGTTCTCCACCAGGTAGTCGAACTGGACGGCCTTGCCGCCCTTCATATAGGCGTAGGCCATTGCCTGAAAGTCAGATTGCAGGCAGTCCGGGGCGGGAGCACGGGAGGCGTTCTTCATGTCCCGGATGGCAGTGGCCTCTTCGCAGTCCAGGCGGCCGTAGATGATGTTTCCTTCAGGCGTCTCGGCCTCCGCCCACTGCTCAACAGCCACAGGGCGGATTGCCGGGGCCACCTTGGTGCGCCAAGCGACAGCGGAGCGAACCGCCGCATCTTTCAGGCGGCCTGGGTCTTCGTCCTTCGCAAACTCGGCGGTGGGGCGCAGGTTTTCAAAGGCGGCGGCCACCACGTCCTGAACAGCCTCGACCGGCAAGTCCTCGCCGGTCTCGATCTTGTGCTGCAGATTCACCTCGGCACCCTTGTGGGCCGCGGTGCCTTTGATGAGCGCTCCGCGGGGCGGCAGGACAAAGCCGCGGATGTAACGAAACTCGTACTGCCTGGGGCAACGGAGGAACATCTTTAAGGCTGACGGGCTGATCTTCACGCGGTTTCGATCTCCTTCCTGTTCGGCGGGCAAGAAAAAACGCGCCTGAGAGAGCCTGGGCGCGTTCTCAATTAGACGTACTGACATAATTCTTGGGCGGATACCCCAAGGGGATACACGCCTTGGAAGACAAGGGTTGCCGGGTATGTTTTAAGCTGTTGGCGCCCCCCGCAGCAGAAGCCGACGAAAAACGAAATCGCCGCTCCCGGCTAAAAACAGCCGAAAACAGCGATCCCTCATAATAAGCGTTATGTTAATGTTTTCTCTGGCCTGACTGAATAACACAAACGACAAAAATGTGTGTATATCGTCCTTGGACTGATGGAGAATTATTTTTCTTGAGGCTGCCAGTTGAAGGCAATTTATAACAGAGACCGCATTTACTCTGTTTTTCCTCACCGAATTCCTAGTCGTTATTGGTTGCAGCTTGTTCTTTTTGTTTAACGGCTCGACGGAGTTTTCGCCGAAAATATGTCAAATCCTTGCCGAGATCGTGCTCCCAGATTCTCACTGGCCTAATCCCTAACCTCCGAAGCTCTTTATTCGCCTTTTGGTCCCTCGCTTTGTTGCGTCGGATTTTTGCCCCCCAGTATTCGCTGTTATTTTCAGGGGCTTTATAATGCTTTGGACAGCCATGCCAAAAGCAGCCATCACAAAATACAGAGATTCTAAGCCGGGGGAGAAAAAAGTCCGGCTTTCCAGACAATAGCGGACGTTCTTGGATTTCTTCACCAGGGAACATTTCCCGCAACAGTTCCCCAAGCCGTCGTTCAGGTGTAGTCCCTGACGACCGTATCCGAGACATGTTCCAATTTTCTTTAGGTCACTTCTCCCCCCACCTCCGCTTCACCGCCGCCTCTGCCACGCACGGCACCGCCCCCAAAAGCGGCTGCCCGGCCTCTTCCATCACCCGCTGAACCAGCGCCCGGACCTCTTCGGCCATCTCCGCCGGCGCCTCGGCCACGATCTCATCATGAACGGCGGCGCAAAGCAAAACATCGTCCCAGCCCCGCGCCAGGAACTCCCGGTAAAGCGCCGCCAGCGCCCGCTTCATCATATCGGCGCCCGTAGCCTGGTCCGGGGTGTTGTATAGCTCGTTCCGGGAGCAGTCCGCCTCCAGCACCGGGCAGCCCAGGTAGTTGTCGAACACCTGCCGGAGCGGCCAGACCCGGAGACGGCCGGCCAGGGACCGCACGGCGGCGCGGCGCTCCTGGTAAAAGCCCTTCTCCCAGGTGTGCCGCCAGACCTTGACCGGTTTCCGCCCGGCTGCGTCCTGGCGGCGATGGTACTTCTCGATATCCCGGTATCGGGCAAAGAACCGGCGGCGCCAGGTCTCGGCCTCTTCGGGGGCCAGCGACACGTCATAGCTGACCGCTGCGAACCGGCGGAAGCCCTGGGACTTCATACCATAAAGGAGGCCGAAGACGGCCGCCTTGGCCTTGTCGCGCTCATCATCGGTGACGGCCTGCGCAGGCTTCTCCAGGAGCGTCGCGCCGGTCTCCCGGTGAACGTCACCGCCCTCGGCGAAGATGCGGCAAAGCTCCGGGTCGCCGGACAGCGCCGCCATGATCCTGACCTCGATCATGGAGTAGTCGGACCGCACCAGCGCCCGGCCTGGCGCCGCGGCGAAAAGGTTGCGCACCGCCCGGCCCTCCCCGCGCTTCGGAATCTGCTGGGCGTTCGGGTTGGAGGCAGAGAACCGCCCGGTGGCGGTGTCAAGCTGGTTGAAGCCCCCCCGCACCCGGCCGTCCGATCCGACAGTCTTCAGGTAGCCCTCGACGTATTCTTTGTATTTGGTCCAGCGGCGGAACTCCAGAAGCCGCGCCAGAAACTCCCGGAGCGGCGCCGCCGCTTCGCCGGCCGGCAAGGCGGCCAAGAGCGGCTTCGCGGTCCGCTTGTCGGTGGAGAGCTTGAACCGCTCCCGCCCGGCAACAACCTCGTCGCAGTCAAGCAGTCCCGCCTCCTCCGCCAGCCGGCGCAGCACGGCAATGGCCTGCGGTGCCGACTGGGGGTTGAACTCCGGCCCGGCCAGCCCCCGCAGGTCAGCCGTCGCACGCTCCAGCCGCTCCGCGGCGCCGGCCAGGAACTCCTCCGCCGCCCGCCGGTCCAGCCACAACCCCGACGCCTCCATCTCAACCGTAGCCGGGATCACGGAAAACTCCAGCCGGGCGGTGTCTTCCAGGCCGTTCTGCCGGAGCAGCCGGGCCTGAATCTCCCGCAGGGGCAGCAGCACCAAGGCGTCGCGGGCCGCGTAGTACACCCGATCCGCCGTCAAATCCCCGTCCCACCCGGCGGCCTGCAAAGACTTATCCAGCCAGACCTCCAGGTGGCGATGGACAACCTGCTGCAGGCTCACAGCCTCCTGCCAGCGGTCGGCTTCGGGCTGCCCAGGCTCGCTCTTGGCCCGCTTAAATTCGATCAGGTGGCCGTGGGCGTCCCGGAACCAGCGCCGGGTCTGATGATTTTTATTGCCCGCCTCGGCCAGAAGCTTCGCATCACGGGCCGGCACTTGTTCCAGACCGAGCCGGGCCAGGCGGTGGCCGGGGATGAAGTCGCCGGCAGTGATGACTTGCTCCGCCAGGAGGGTATCGAAAAGGTTTTCCATCGGGAAGCGGCGGTCCCCCAGCCCGGCCCGGAGCATCCCCAGGTCAAAGCGCAGGCCGTGGCCCGCCTTCTCAACAGCCGGGTCGGCAACGACGGCAGCCAGGGCTTCCAAGGCTTCGCGGCGGTCGGTGTCAGGCAAGGCGAACAGGTCCAGCACCGCAGCCTCTGCTGCGGCATCCGGCGCCGGGGTCCGGCCGTCCTCGGCCACCAGGCGGGACGACACGGGCCACGCTACCTGGACGGTGCGGATCAAAGCCGTCCGCGGGTCCAGGCCGGTGGTCTCCATGTCCAGGGCCAGGACGCCGGCGGCTTTGGCGGACACGAGAGACAGGCGCCATTCTTCCAGGCAGGAGACCAGGCGCACCGGCTGGGCGTCAAGCCGGGCGTCCCAGGGAGAGACAGACAAAATACTGGCTGCAGATTCGGCCGCCTGATTGACCAAAGGTATCCCTCCGCTTGATTATCGGCCCGGCCCCCTACCTGCCGGACCTCTGTCCGGACCGCGTCAACGCCGGTCTGGACGCAGCCCACGCAGGGCCTTGCGTGGGATGGATTTGTCAGTCCCGTCTTCGCTCCGACGGAACCGTCCTCAGCCTCGCCCGGACTCCCCAACTCTCATCAACGCTCCTGAATGACGTGCACGGGCACACCCGCCGCCTTAGCCAGCCGGATCATTCCGTCCGTCCCGCGGGACTCTCCGCGGGCGCGGAAGGCATAGACAACATCCGGCCGGCCCTCAGCAAGCATCCGGCGGTTCCGCCGCGGACCCGCTTGCTTCCCCATGCGCCAGTCCGCAGGGAAGCGGATAACCCGCAGCCCGCGGCGGCGCGCAAAAACATCGGCGAACAGATCGGCGCCGGAAGGACAGGCGCCGTGGATGACGACAGACCCGTCCGGCAGGCTTTCAATAACCTTCCGTATAGCGTCCGGATCACGCCAGGTGAGGCTGCCGCAGACAAAGACTCTCATCATGCCGTCCGGCTCTCCGCAGCCTGCCCGCCTTTCCGGCGCCTAGCCGGGCGGGCCTCGCCGTCCTGCCGGATGCTGTACTCCACGCCGATCAGGTCCAGAATCAGCCGGGCCAGCTTCAGCAGTTCCTCGCGGTCGGCGTCCAGCAGCGTGCCGCCGAACAGCCTCAGCAACTGCTGCAGCCTGCGGCACGCGCTGCGGAGCGGCGGGCGGGCGCTGGTCAGATGCCCGCTGGGAAACGCCTCAGAACGGTAGCGCACCGCCGCGGGCAAAGGCCCGTCCTCGGCATTGGACTGGACAGCAGAACGAACCGCCGCGGGCGCGGACTTCGGGGCTGGCGCCGCCTGCACCGCCAGGTCGGTTTGAGCGGTCCGGGTAGCAGACCCGGCCTGCGGCGCCGGGCGCGGCTTGCACGCTTCAGCCGCAAAAACGAGCGGCGACAACGCGGCCACCAGCTCCTCCAGGCTCTCCTCGGTCTCGCCAAGAAGTGTCCGGTACTGCTCGACGGTCTCCCGCCCGTGTTTGATCAGCAGTTCCTGGATGATCTTTGGCTTGTCGGTCCGCTGAATGCGGACCCCATGGTTGCGGTTGATTTGATACGCATAGAGCCGGAACAGTTCCGGCGCGGCGCGCGGGTCCGGCGCATCGTCCACAAAGATCACGGGCACCCGCTGCTCCATCCACCGCTCGCCAGCGAACTCCTTCCAGGCGTGATAGCGGTGGGCGCCGTCGATGATGACGCCGGAAGCCCGATGCACGAGCATGGGCGGCGGCGTCTCGCCGTTGGCCAGGCGGCGAATGTACTCTTGGATTGCGCCGTGGTCCAGGTGGCGGCGCGGGTTGAGGTTGCGATCCTCCTCAAGCTGGCTCAGATAGACCTCTTCGACTTGGGCGTTAGAAATGTCAGGCACGGCCTTCGGCATAGCTTTAGCTCCTTTCTTTGGTTCTGTTGCACAAGGCGCGGCAAACACGGGCGGCGAAACGGTGCGGCAAAGCGGCACGGCGCCTTGGGTTTGAGCAGGGTTGCCGGCGCAAGCGCATCTCAGTGGAACAACGTCCACACGCGCACAGCAGCGCCGGCAAATCGGTTTTCAAAGGATGCCGGCGCATTTTCCACTTAGTGGAACAACGTCCACACCTGCAATACAGCGCCGGCAAATCAGTTTTCAAAGGGTTGCCGGCGCATAAATTACACAATGGAACAACGTCCACACTCACAAAACAGCGCCGGCAAATTCATCTCTGCTCTTGCGCCTTACACCCACCGCCTGGCCTCCCAGTCCAGCCAGACAGCCCACAGATCATGCAGAAACTCCCGCAGCATCCGACGGCGGCCCCAGGCATGAATTTTTCCGGCCGGCCAGTCCGGATGCTTCACTGCAGCGACAGCCTTCAGCGCGTCCCAGCGGTGGCGCCAGTAACAATTCGGCATCCGCAGCCAGCACTCCGACAGGTCATACAAAGCCTGCCATGCAGCGGGATTATAATGAACCCTCTGGCCGCGGCGGCGCTTCGGCGCCTTGCCGTCGGGCGCCGGCGCCAGCCCGGCGTACTGCACGATTTTCTCAAACGCCGGGAACCGCGAGGCCGACCCGAAGGCCCAAAGCAGCTTCGCCGCGGACACCGCGCCGGAAGACTTGCTGATCCCAAACCCCCGCGCAGCCGGGACCGCGACTTCTTGGTACCAGGACGTGGGCATCAGCGCCCGCTCCAACTGCAGCCTGGCCTTGTCTTCGCCGTCCTTGACTTTTTCGGCAACGCCGAGAAACAGCGCCTCCATTGGCCGGGCCACCTCCGCGGCAAGCTCGCCAGCCCAGAACACCCGGCGCCCCATTGGCGCTGGACATTTGCAGCGCCCGGTTGCACAGCCGTTTGCGCTCTTCCTGGATGTGTTTGTAAACGTACAGCCAGCCCATCGCAGGGCGGCATTCTTCCGGAATGACAGCCAGCTTTTCGTGGAATTTGCGCAGCAGATCATCAAATTTCAGCGGCGTGGATTCGTGCGTTTCTGCAGCAAGCCCGGCCATCTGAATCCCTCGCTTCGCGCAGCGTCAGTCACTGTGGATATTATATCATTATGATTGGAAGTTGTCAATCTTTTTGTCTGATAAAAACCGAAGCCCGGCCTCGGTGATCCGCCGCTCGTCACACCATTCCCGGTCGTCGGCAAAACACCGCTCGACCAGCCCCCGCCGCTCCAGCGCCCGGATGGTGCTGATGTCGGTATGCCATTCACCAAACGGAAAATCTTTGCCGCGCTCCCAAGGCCAGGTTGTCCAGTACCCGCCCGGCCAGCGATGCAACCGCTGACCGCCGGCAAGATGTTTCAAGACATCAAGCATTGTCGGACTGATTTTCACCGGCCGGCGCCCCCTCACGGGCTGTCCGCGAAGCCAGCGCATTATCTATCGCAACGGCCGCTGTGCAGCCTTCACCAACCAAACGAGGGCGCCGCGGACCATCAAAGGAAAACAAAACAACTTTCCATGACCCATCAGTACGAGGGCTTAATATGATACTGTAACCCGCGTCGGAAGCCCGCCGGGCGGCGCTCTGATATGCTTTGCTACGGAACACATTTTTGTAACTTCTCGCCCAAGACACCGACCACGCCCTCCTTGCCAGGAAGCCTTTCCTACTCATTAAGCACAGCCTCGGCACGGAATCATGCCGGCTCCTTCTTCGCCCAGCCATTCAAAGCAAAGGTCCGGCCCGCCGCCAGTTCTCGCCGCAGGCGCCGCGAAGGCCGGAACAGCACCCGGCCGTGCTTGCTCATCCGCAGGCTGCCCAGCCCTGCCACACGGACCACATCGCCCCGGCGCAGCGCGGCCTCCACAACATCCCGGAAGGCGTCCAGAAACTCCCGCGCCTCCCAGCGGGCAACCCGCAGCTGCCGGCCAAGTTCCCGCTCCAAATCAGTCGTTCTCATGCCGCACCCCTCCATCGTCCAGAGCATCCAGCAGATAAATTCTGCGATTGATCTGCCTGGCAGGCCGCCCCCGTGTCCGGCAGACCGTCAGCGCATACCCCGAAGCGGCGCGGCACGCGGCGGCGCTGTCCCGGCCGTACAGCAGCCGGGCAATTTCCGACACGGCCGCACCCTTTGCACCGCTTGCCAAGATTGTTTGAAAGACCGTATTTGCCCTGGTTCCGTTCCGGCTCACGACTCATCCCTCGTCTCATCAAAGGCCGTGACAGCATTTCCGGACCATACTTAGCCCGCCGCCAGCCCTTCCGCCAGCCAGGAATGCCGCTGCTCCGTCCCCGGCGTCCGCACAGCCTGCTCCAGCGCCCCCTGCTCGGTCAGCAGGATCACCTTTTCGCGGGCGCGGGTCATTCCGGTATAGACCAGGTTCCGGCGGAGCATAAGCCAGGCATCCATCGCCAGGGCAAAGATCACCGCAGGAAATTCACCGCCCTGGGCTTTGTGGACGGTGGAGGCGTAGGCCAGGTCCAGTTCCCCGGCGTCGCCCGAGGTGTACACCACCGACCGCAATCTTCCTGTCCCATCCTCATAGCCGACCACCATGCCGGGGACCAACTCGCGCTGCTTGGTCAGCGGGTTGGTAATTTCAACATTCCGGACCTCCAGCACGGCGCCGATCTCTCCGTTGAACACGCCCTTGTCGTAGCTGTTGATCAGATGCATCACCCGGTCGCCCACCCAAAACTCCCGTCCTTGAACACGCCGCTGTCCCGGCCGGCGGAGTTCAGCAGCTTGCGCAACTGCGGGTTGAGGGTCTTGACCCCCAGCACCCCGTCCCGCCGGGGGACGAGCACCTGGATGTCATCCGGCTTATGCCCTTCGCCCAGCAGGAATTCCACGTATTTGAGCACCGCCGCGGCCATCTGCTCCCGGAAGCCGCGGGCGTAGACCTTGCGAATGTAGGACGGATTGTCCGGTTCTGTGGCCGGCATCTTGCCGGCGTTGACGAGCGCGGCGTTTCTGGGAATGATCGACCCGGCATCCTGGCGGTAGACCCGCTCCAGCCGTGTCACCGGCACCCGGCCGGACCGGATCAGGTCCTGAAACGGCGCTCCAGGCCCGACAGGCGGAAGCTGGTCCGCGTCGCCAACCAAGATCAGCCTCATGCCGCCCGGCACAGCCTCCAGCAGGCTGGACATCAGCGGCAGGTCGATCATGGAACATTCGTCCACGATGAGCATGTCACCCTGGAGGGGATAATCGGCGTGCCGCCGGAATCCCTCGTCGGGATGGTACTCCAGCAGCCGGTGGATGGTCCGGGCCTCGCACCCGGTTAGCTCTGCCAGGCGCCGGGCGGCCCGGCCGGTCGGCGCCGCCAGGAGAATGTCCTTCGGCCCGTCAGCGCAGGCCCGGCGGATGATCTCCCGGACCAGCGTCGTCTTGCCCCGCCCCGGCCCGCCGGTGATCACACTGATCGGCTCGGCCAGGGCCATCTCAACAGCGCGTTCCTGAATCTCATCAAGCCGGACATCCGCCATCCCGGACACCTCCGTCACGCCGTGCGCAGCACAGCCGGCACCCGGCGCCGCAGCCACGCCAGCACCGCCTGCTCAGCATCGTATAGGTATGGCAGGTACACCCGCCCGTCTTCCAGCACCACCTGATCCCGCTCAGCCGCGGCCTCAATGAGCCGCCGCACCCGCTCGGCGGCCGGCACGGCATCGGGCGGGCCGCACTTCTCCAGCAGGGCCGCCGTCTGTACCGCCAGGCCGTCCAACGGTGAAAACACATGCCCCTCGCTGCGGGCCTCGCCCAGCACATGCAGGACGGCCGCGGCGATCCGTTCCGCGCTCCTTGGGTCGGCGCCCACAGCACGGGCAAACTTGTCGGCCGTCAAAAACCCGACACCCTCCAAGTCCATCAGCAGCCACGGCCGGCGGGTCAGTTCCGCCTGGGTGTTCTCCCGGAAACGGCGGACCGCCGCGACAGCCTGCGGCATGGTCAGCCCGGCAGCCAGAAGCCAGGGAATGAACTGCCGCCCCGCCTCCTCCTGCGCCCACGCATCAACCGCCTGCAGGACGGCCCGGCGCTGCGCGTCGGTCAGGTCCGGCACGGCGTCAATCTTTTGCGGGGCAGCGCTCAGTTCCTGAAGGAAATCCAGACCCAGCGCGGCCACCACCTTGCGGGCCGTCGCTTCGCCGATGCCGTCAAACCGCGTCAGGTAGCGGATCAGCCCGCGCTCCGAACGGCTGACGACCGGCAGCAGGGAGATGATCTGCAACTGGCGGCCGTACTTCTTGTGCTCCACCCACCGGCCCTGCAGGGCAAACTCGCCGCCCTCGGGGGCCTGGCCCAGCAGGTCCGGGGCCACATTGCCGGCGGCGACAATCTCCTCCCGCCCCGCGGCAAAGGCCAGCACGGCGAACACGGCGCCGTCTTTGTGTTGCGGAGCGCAGTAGATGATGCGCTTCAAGGTGGCGGTGAAGTTCTGGATGTCCATGGAGGATGCGGCCTCCTTGCGGTTATCCATGACTATGGATATTATATCATTTTGTTTGTCTTCAGTCAATCATTCTGTATAATCCCTTTCGGCCTTAAGAAAAATTGTCTCTGACAGCCAGCGCCTGAAACGCCGGGCGCCGGCCGGTGCCAGGTCTGGTATGGGTCTTGGTACGGGTTCTGGTACGGGCGGGGCGAATTTGCCGCAAATATTCAAACACCCGCAAATCCCTGATCCGCAAGGCTTCACGGACTTGCCATTTTTTGCTGGTACGGGTCTGGTACGGGTGGTTTGAAACCAGAAAGCCCTAGAGCCGCAAGGCTTTGCGGGCTTCGAGGGGATGTTCTGGTACGGGTTTTCCGCACTACATACATGCTACTTTTAGAAAAAATTTTGCGCGGGGGTCATAAGCCGGTGCGTGCGCTCCCTATATATTATTCTATGCAAACCCGTACCAATATACCCTATAGGGTACGGCCTAAGCCTTGCGCCGCAAGGCTTAGAGCCTGGTACGGGTCACCCGTACCAGACCCGTACCAACACGTACCACGAACACGGCTAAAATGCCCGCGGGCGCTTGGGAATTAAGCGCCCGCGGGCATTTGACTGCACCCGTACCAGAAAACGACTACCCCTGGGGGGTAGCCTCGATCCCGAACACATGCCCAGGCAGGCAGTATGCTTTTGCCTGCAGGCTGTGTGTTGCCCCGGCTGGCCGGTAACGGATTTTGCTGGTCCGCTCATTCGGCTGGTTCTTGACCAGCAGGCCGGCGGCGTTCAGAGCCTCCAACGCTTCTTTCTTCCCCCATCCGGCGTCTGTGATGATCTGCTCGAACTTATCCGGGAAGAAGCAGACACACCGCACACCCGCAGCAGTCGCCACCGCGCCCAGATAGGATGACGCCGGCCGCCTAGGCGCGGGCAGGTCTTCGGCCTCCTCCGCCTCGTTCCGGCCAGGCTCGTTGTTGACGAAACGGCTTGTTTCGGATGCAAACACCGACGCCAGCCGGTTCAGGATGCGCTGGGCCAGGGGCACCGCCGGCGCCCGCGTCATATGCTCCTGGAGCATTGTTGTCCCCGCCTCCTGGGCGATGCGCCGGGCGTCTTCTTCTGCGCAGCCGAACGCGCTGGTCAGGAGAAGTTTGAGGGCCGCCTGCATAACGCCGATGACCGGCGTTGCCCGGTGGTACAGGCTGTTGTCCCCTTCATCCAGCATCGCGTTCAGCCCGGCGGCGAAAGCCTTCACTTCCTCCTGCAGGACAGCGCGGCTCTCGGCTGCGGACAACGCCCGGACCACGGCGGGCAGGTATTTTTGCGCCGCCCACCCGTGGTTCGCCGCCACCGTCTGGCGCAGGCGCTCACCCACAACCCTGGCCTGCATGTCCTGCTGTTCGCCGAACGGCGGAGTGATGCTGTAGATGCGGTGCTTTATGCCTTCTGTGGTGTCCGCCAGCGAGAGCAGAGATTGTTCTGACGCCACCAGCAAGGTAATGTGAAAGGGCGGAAGCCCTCGGACTTGCAGATGCACATTGGCGCGATTCCGCGGCTGGCCGTCACCGATCAGGTGCGCCAGTTCCAATGCCGCTTCGGCCTTGGTCATGTGCCGGGACGCCTGGTAGTCCTCAAGGCCGATAGCCGTGTCGGCAAACGTTCCGCATAACACTTCCAGACCGGTTGTCGTGGTGTTGGCGGGGAACTTCAGCGCGTCCGGGTTGCCTAGAAGAGATAGCCCTGCTTCAACGGCAACGCTTTTGCCCCGGCCGCTGGCGTGGGAGGCAATCTCGAAGATGATGCCTCGCAGGTCTACCAACCCAGCTTGCTTCGCCCACCGCCACAGGGGCGAGGCGGCCACCGCAGCGTACACGCACCACAGCCGTGGGAATTGCTCTGCGGCTTCGCGCAGGGCGGCGATCTGCAGGGCCTCGTCGCCGGCCGGCACGAAGGCCCGCAGCCGCTCTTCTGTGGCCTGCTGGGCGTGCAGCAATTGAATGCCGTCCGACGCACCGTCTGCCCGGAACGCCCGGCCGCCCAGGAGAAAGGTGTCCAGGCCGCGGCCGCTCCAGCCGTTCCTGGAGGCCACCGCCTCGGTGATGACCGTCCAGGTCTCGGCGATGTGGGCCAGCCAGGCCACAAGCTCGGCTGCGTTGCTGCTGGACACCGGCAGCCCGTGGTCAGCCAGCTTCACGATGCCGCGCTTGTCCAGCAGTTGCGATGCCTGCACCGCCGCGCTGCGCCAGCGCCCGCTGCGATCCCTCCACTGGATGCGGTAGCGGATCGGTTCGTCATATCCGCCGATGGGTTCCAGCCGGTGGCTGATGTATATCGGGTAGGTGGTAACGGTGATGGAGTCCTGCTCTCCTGTGTCCTTAAAGCCCCCGAATTTGGTCACGCCTCGCTCCGACAGCCCCCAGGCAGAATGGCGTGACGGGATGATCTGGTCGGCGTGCGGGGCATCCGGCAGGATGACGGCCAGGGACGGCCGCTCTTCCGGTTCATCCGGTTCGACGACGCGCAGGCGCCCCCGCTGAAGTTTGGCGGCTTCAGCAGCCACTGCCCGCTTTAGCTGCCCGAATTCCAGTTTCCCTGCACCGCGCAGGCCGGTAAGCACCCGGCCGTAGTCGCCCGGAGAATATACCTGCAGCACCGCCAGGGCGCCGATTACTGCCGGCTCAAACACGCTGCCGGGGTCGGCCTTGGCTTTTTCGGCCAGGCTCTCCAGCACCTTGCGGGCTTCTTCCACCTGGGCCTGGCGGGCCGCAATCTGCGCTTCTTTGGCCTTCTCGCGCCAGCCGGGGCCTTCGATGGCGTCTCGGAGGTCGTGCCACTTCTTTCCTGCGCAAGAGTTATGGCTGCACCCGGCGGCGATAGCCCCGTTGGCGTGCTGGATGATAAACATGCTGTTGTCGGTGTGGCCGTTCCAGGGGCAGGCGGCAAGAATCCAGCGGCGGCCGTCTCCGTAAGGTGAACTGCGGCGGACCTCCACGTTATGTTCCACAAGCCATGCTTCAACGTCGAATTTCCGGCCCGCCGCACCCTGTCCAGCCTCCGCCTTGTCGTCCTGCGGTTCGGGCAGGGCGGCGGCCAGAGTGCGCAGGGTTTGTTCAGACAACACTGCCAGGCGGGCCGGCACTGAAAGGATTCGCGCCCGGCGGTGGGGGCGTTCGGGCAGGCTGTCGCCTTTGCATGACAGCGTGCCGTACAGCTTCCAGATGCGGGCCGCATTAAAGATTTTGCGGTCGATGTCTACCGCCTCGTCCGAGAACCGGAAGCGGACAGCCTCGATGCAGCGCCGGATCAGATCGGTGGCCGCCGGGGTGTTAGGCAGATCGATGCGGTACAGCAGATGCGCCCCGTTGCCGCTGTCGGCCAGAACCGGCTCCGGGAATCCCAGGCCGGCCAGCCATTCGGCAACCTCCCTGGCCCGCGCCAAGGCCACCTCATGCTCGGCATCGGTGGACGACACGCCTGACGGGCGTTTGGGGTCAAAGTCCAGCGGCAGCCAGATGCGCCGGAGAATGTCTCCGTCTCCCGCTGTGGTCTTGGCGTGAATGACGGTTTTGTTGGCGGCGCGGGCCAGCAGATTGCGGTTGACCGCGTTCAGCGTGATGTAGATGGCCGGCACCCGGCCGTCCAGAAGGGAGGCGGCGCGTGCCAGGGCTTCGGCGCTGGTGAAATACCCAGCGATGGTCCCGTTCCGGCCCGCGTTGGGAATGCGGAGTTCGACGATGCCGCTCTGATCCTCCAGGTGAGGCGCCAGAAGGCGCACAGCGGCCAGGATAGGGTCAAAATTGGGTGTGACAGATTGAACCGCCATTGCATTCACCTCGTTTCGTGGCAGGCGGGCCATCTATTTGGATTGACACAGTTATCAGACTGGAGCGGCGCTGGAGGCTTTCCTGGGTCGCCCCGGCTTCCGATAGGTCCCCGCAGCTTTCTTGCGTGCCCGCTCTCTGGCGCGGTAGTAGGCTCGTTCCGTGCGGGCTATTTCTCGGCGCTCTGCTGCGGAAAACAGGGGTTTTTGTACCGTCTGTTTGGGTTTGGCCTTGGGGTAAAGCGCTTCTTCCCTGGCACGCCAGTGCAATCGCAGAGGGGTGTCCGGGGCAAACAACAGACTGCCGCGCCTGCTTACGGGTTGCTTCTCGCTGATGCGGTGGCTGCGGATCATTGCCCCCAGAGCGGTTTCCAGCGTGTCTAATCCTCGTTCCCCGAAGATTGTCTGGATTTTGCGGCGGATTTCAACTTGGGTCACCACGGCCTGATCGTACAGCAAGACACGGGCAGCGGCTTTGATTTGGCGTGGGAGAGGCATTGCAAACACCGGCCTTTTTAGTTTCGTTGCAGCAAAAACAATAAAATCGTGACAGAATTTCCGTTTCCGGACATAGCTCCGCCCGTCTGACGGAATTTCCGTTCCGTCTGAAGGCATAGCTCCGCCCGTCTGACGGAGTTTCCAGCCGCCATAAACTGCTCAGGTAAACAGACGAACTCCTGTCCGTCCGCTGGCGGCTGCCGGGGGTGTCACGCGGCGCCATACCTCTTTCCCCCGGCCTGTGGTTCAGGCCGGATCATCGGCTGGGGACCGCCTCGCCCTGGCGTACCCGTCGGGTGCAAGCCAGGACGGTTCTTCCGCCCGGAATGGAGTGCCTTTGTCGGCTCCGGCACTCCCTGCTGCGCCGCCCTCCATTGGGCCGGGCGGTGAAGGACGGCGCTGCAGGCAGGGCCGGAGGCCCTGCTCTTTGTTAGGCGGCGTCGTGACCGCTTACGGTGTCGGTGTCGGCGTCGTCGTGGGCGTCAGTCTCGATGAATTCCTGGGCGTGCTCCGTCCGATTTTTAAGCAGTTGCAGGACGTAGAACGCCCGGCTGACGCTTTCGGCATCCGCCTCCCCTTCGATGGGGGTGATGGCGATGACCGCGTACTTGTTCGGTCCCTTCTGCTCAGTCTTGGAGCCGATGCGCACCCGTTTCAGATGCATTTTCGGCCCGAACCGGGCGAGCATGGTTTGCAGCACACCTTTGGCCCGGAAGGTGCTGGCGGTTGGCAGGAAGAGCCGGATCGGCAAGTAGGCGTCGTCTGGCATGACGGTCAGGACGCTTCGGAGTTTGCAGCCGTCCTTGAGGAACGGGCAACCAGCGCACGGACGCATCTCGCCTGTGGCCGTGACAGTTCCGGTCTTGCCGTCGCGGCTGTAGCAATCTAGTTCTCCGGATTCCTGGTTCCAGTTGCTGCGGGTGAAGTGGAAGTTGATGAGGCTGCCGGTAATTTCCGGCAGCAGTTCTTCGGTGTTCTTGACAATGAAGCCCTGGCCGTTCTTGTCGAGAGAGGCGCCGGGAATGAGGCCCCACCCCTGCTCTTCTACCAACTGCTCGATGCTCGGCGCTGCCATCAGTTCCATGCTCTCGGTCGTTTTGCTTGTCTCGCTCATCCTGTATTCTCCTTTCATTTTCTGCCTTCTTGCCTTCTTGCGGTCTTGCGCTTTGTCACTGTGTGCATTATAACATATTGTTTGTCTTGTGTCAATCATCGTTGTGCATGACGGCATCGTATTGTTGGTTTGACTTCAGGGAATCATTTTGACACAGTGAGATGGAGGGGATACGCATGGACAAAGACAGGTCGGTTGATGTGGTACGGTATAACATGCGGCGCCTGCGGATGGAAAAGCACATGACCCAGCACGAGTTCGGCGAACTGCTCGGTTTTTCGCCTGACACAGCCGGCCGGTACATCTCCATGATCGAATCAGGAGTCCGGAATCCGACGTTTGAAATGATCGACAAACTCTGTGAGAAGTTCGATCTCACACGGGATTACTTTTTCGCTCTGCCGGAACCGACGCTTCCGGCAAAAGCGCAGTTCGCGGCCTCAGATGGAACGGTTGTTCAAATATTGTCTCCGCGAGGCAAACTGAGTGAGGAAACGATCCGGTCTCTTCGCGATTTTGCTGATTACCTCCTTTCTAAAGAGAAGGACGGCACTGCCGATAACAATGATTAGGTGATCGGGCAGTGCCTCCGGAGATAATCGCAAACATCCTTCATTTGGAATATCCCTGCAATCCGCCGCATCTTATTTTACCCTGGCTGCTGGACAGGCTCGGTCTGCAGATCGAGTTGTGGCCTCTCCCGGACGAATGCAGCGGCGTTTCAATTAAAATAAACGGGAAGCGCTATGTTGCCTTGAATGCCGGGCACTCCATCCGCCGCCGCCGATTCACTTTAGCCCATGAGATCGGCCACTTCTACTGCGGTCCTGAAGAGTGGCGGGCTGACCGTTTCGCGGCGGCGCTGCTGATGCCAGCGGATGTGATTAAGGTGCTGGTGGCGAAGGGGAAGGACAGGTACAAAATCGCGGATGCTTTGGGGGTGTCAGTGGATGCTGTAACAGTCCGGCTGAATGTGCTGGGGCTGACAGCTTAATGCTTCAGGTGTAATGCTTTTATGTTCACCCCTGCTGACCCGTGTTGAAGGCCTGGATCAGGTCGAAGGCCTCGCCGCCGCGCACCTCGCCGATGATCAGGCGGTCCGGCCGCATCCGCAGGGCGTTGCGGAGCAGGGTGCGAATGGACACCTCACCCTTCCCCTCCAGGTTGGCCGGACGGGCCTCCAGCCGCAGGGCATGCTCGTGTTGGAGGCGCAGTTCGGCGGCGTCCTCGATGGCGATCAGACGCTCCCCTTCGCCTATGAAACAGGTCAGGGCGTTGACGGTGGTCGTCTTTCCCGCCCCCGATCCGCCGGCGACCAAGAGGTTGCAGCGGGCCCGCACGGCTTCGGCCAGAAAGCTCATCATCTCCGGGGTGCAGACACCCGACCCGACCAGCGCCTCCGGCGTCAAGAAGTCCCGGCGAAACTTGCGGATGGTCAGGTACGGCCCGGTCACCGCCAGCGGCGGGACGATGGCATGCACCCGGGACCCGTCGGGAAGCCGGGCATCGACAAAGGGCACCGACTGGTCGATGCGCCGGCCAAGGGGAGCAACGATCCGCTGAATGACGTCCTCGAGTTCCCGCGCGCTCCTGAAAGCCGCCGCCACCCGGCGCACGACGCCACCCTTTTCCACATAGATCCTGGAGGGACCGTTGACCATCACCTCGGTCACCTCGTCGTCATGGAGCAACGGCTCAAGGGGACCGAGTCCTACCGCTTCACGGTGTCCGCACCCGGCCATGCCCCATCCCTCCTCTCTCACTTCTCGCTCCCGCCAACCGGCAGGTTGGTCAGGGACGCTGCGTAACGGGCCAACGAAGCTTTCAGATGCTTTCCGTTCAAGCGGGAACGCAACCGCTCCCACCGCCCCCTGTCACCCGGCCCCCCGCTACCGGTGGCAACCCACGGTAACAGTAGGCCGGCCGTATGCCGGATGGCCTTGGCCGAAGCCGCTTCGGGGTGTGCCAATACCAAACACCGTCCGGCCATGAGACTCTCGTCGACCCGCCGCCGGTCTTCGGGGATGATCGCGGACGGAGCGTATCCCAGGAAGCGGTGAAAATCTCCGGCGGCCACGGTGGCCCCCGGTTCGAACCGATTGAGTATCAGGGCCACACCATCTCCGCCCCCCAACCCGGCCTCCGTGAGCCGGCTGATCAGCAAACCGGCGCCACGCAAGCCTCCCGCATCAGGTGTGGTCACCACGAGCGTCCGGGAAGCCACCGAGCGCACGGCCCGGCACATGGCTGCATCCGGCCGGGATCCGGCGTCGATGAAAACCAGGTCGTAGCGATCCCTCACCATGGCCACCAGCGCCTCGATCCCGGCGGCGCAGGCCCTGCCTGAAGACCCGGGCGGGGCCGGCAGGAATTCCAATGACGAACCACCATAGCGCTTCACGAGCGGCCCCGGATCGTCGCCGCCGGCGAGCGCCGGCAGATCGCCGACGCCGCGGGGCAGCGGATCGCCTTCCAGGTCCAGGTAGGCGGCCGCGTCGCCCGAGGCGAGATCGACCAGGAGCACGCGAAGGCCTTCGGCCACCGCAACCGCCGCCAGGTTAACGGCCAGAAAGGTGGTGCCGGCGCCGCCCTTGGCGCCCAGGAGGGCGACCACCCGGCCCGCTCCGGGCACGGCAGGAACGGAGGAATCGCTGATCCGGCCGGACGCCGGCGGGGACGCCTCCCGCCGCCGCCAGGCCGCTTCACGCGCTTCATCCGTCAGGTCGTCGCCGGCCGCCGGATCGCTCCCCGGAAACGCGGGCGGCATCTTTCGGCGGGCCAGGGCCAGGAGCATCGCTTCCAGGTCACCGTCGGAGGCGATCCCCCGCTCCTCCCGGCTCATTGCCCTGCCGCCCCGCTTTTCGAGGCGGGAGATGGTTCCTCAACCCGGCCGGCGATCAGCAGATGCGCCCTCCCGCGGTCCAGGGCATCCGCCAGCTTCTCGGCTTGGGAAATATCGACGGCCACAACCGCGCCGGATACACCGCCGCCATCGCCAACCCGCGCCTCTCCCGTAATGACGCTCAGTACGCGCACCCCGGACAGGATCTGGCGCGCCGGACCGACTGCTTCGCCGGGGCCGTGGACCGAGGCGACGATATCCACCACCTGTCCCGGGCGGAGAAAGGTTGCCGGGTAGCGGCCGGGATCGAGAGGGACGAACATGGCCCGCCTCCCGCCGTCCGGCAGCGCGATGCCGTCCGTGCCCTGTCCCGACCCGACGAGTCTAGGGCGGAGGATCGGTTCGCCACGGTACAAGGGGGCGGCGGCGAACCGGCCGACCGCCTCTTCCGGATGTGACAGGGTCGCCGGGTGCACTGCGGCGGATGGATACATGACCTGACGCACCATTTCCGGCCGGATGGGTGTGTGAGGTGGGATGTCGCGGGCTGCCACGATAACCTCGGTGCGGGACTGGATTATGCCCAGGTAGTTATACAAACCGACGGCCGTGAGGAGGCCGATGACGCAGGCGAGCACCAGGAAGCGATATTCCCGCAATGTTATCACCATTATATGTAAGTTAGTGATTCCATTATATGGAATGCATATTCGGGGTGTCAAGGCTTTTACCACGTCGTAGATGTGTTCGATGGACCCGACCATCCCCAGTCTGCAGCCCTCATCGGCATGGGCGGTTGCGCCCTCTGCCTCGACCGCTGAAATCCTGCCGCGGTATGGAGCCTGTCGCACAAACCGGACCGGAGGCCGAAGGGGGGCGCCTCCCCAGAGCCGTAGTTCGGGTATTTTTTATACCGAGTCTTCGATGACTGATGATC
>DYIH01000296.1 GCA_020723785.1 Thermaerobacter marianensis | reverse complement strand
TTTTCGGCCAGTGAAGTACTTCACTCCCCACGGTCCAGAGGCGATGGATGACGGATCCCCGCCGGCAGGTCCGGCTGGCACTTCGCGTTTTCCCCGCGGTATGATAATCTATCTAACATAATACAGCCTTTGGCGGAGGCGGCCGGGATGCCCAAACGCCCGATCAAGTTCATCCTGCCCGGTGGCGAGAAGGTGATCGAAGCTCCCACGGGCGTGAGCCTGTTGGAAGCGGCCCTCTCCCGGGGCGTGCCCATGCAGTACGGCTGCCGCGAGGGCCGGTGCGGCCGGTGCCGTGTCAGCGTTAAGGGTGACGGCCGCCTCAGCGTCCCCAGCGCGGCGGAGGAGAAGCACCTCGGCAAGCGGGCCCTCAGGGCCGGAGCGCGCCTGGCCTGTCAGGCCCGCCTCCCCGAGGGAACCAACGGCGCGCTGGAGGTCAGCCAGGGCACCTCGGCGGTCGACGCCGACGTGGTGATGCGCTCCTTCGACGCCACCTTCCAGGTGGGCCGCGAGGCCTTGGCCTACCTGCGTCAGGGGCTCAACGAGGAGACGGCCCAAAAGATCGCCGAGATCATTCACGAGATCTCGCAGGTGGATGCGGTGGCCATCACCGACACCAAGCGCATCCTGGGCTTCACCGGGATGGGCTGCTACTACCACAAGCCGGGCCGCCCGATCCTGACCAACGCCACCAAGGCCGCCCTGGCCACCGGCGAGTTCGCGACGATCACCGACACGCGGGACTTCCGGTGCCCGGTCAAGGACTGCCCATGCCCGCTGCAGGCGGCCGTCATTGCGCCCCTCAAGCACCGGGGCCGGGTGGTGGGAACGGTCAAGCTCTACCTGACCCACACCAGCCAGATCCCACCTTATGTAACCCGGCTGGCCATGGGCATCGTCGAACTGCTGAACCTGCAGATGGAGGTGGCCGAGGCCGACCGCCAAATCCAGCTCGTGACCAAGGCGCGGCTGGAGGCCCTGCAGGCCCAGATACGGCCTCACTTCCTGTTCAACGTGCTGAACACGATCATCATGTTCAGCCGCACCGACGTGGAGAAATGCCGGGAACTCCTGATCCACCTGGCCTCCTTCTTCCGGCGGTCGCTGAATTACCGTGGCGATTTCATCACCATGCAGGACGAACTGGACTATATAAACACCTACCTGTACCTGGAGCAGGCCCGCTTCGGGGAGAAGATCCGCATCAGGGTGAAGGTCGACCCGCGGGTGCTCCGCTACCGCATTCCCATCCTGACGGTCCAGCCCTTGGTGGAGAACGCCATCGTCCACGGGCTGGCGCCCAAGGAGGGGGGTGGCCGCCTCGGCATTGCTGTGCGCTTGGTGCGGGACGAGATCCACTGCCTGATCCGGGACGATGGCGTCGGCATCCCGCCGGAGCGCATGGAGTCTGTTTTTCAGCCCGGCTTCGGCGCCGGCATGGGACTGGGCCTGTCCAACGTCAACGACCGCATCGTCAGCCTCTACGGCGAGAGCTACCGGCTGAAGATCCGTAGCGCCGCCGGGCGGGGCACGGCGATCCTGGTGCGCATCCCGGTCGCCGGGGCTGCGGTCGAGCCCGCGGTACCCGAGGCGGCCGCGGCCGGCGGTGAATATGTCCGGCGGACGGGCATGTGGCCGTCGGGCGGAGGGGGGTGCGGCGGTGACCCTGCGTGCACTGATCGTGGACGATGAGTTCCCGGCACGGGCGGAGCTCCGCTTCCGCCTGGGCAAGCACGAGGACGTGGAGGTGGTGGGCGAGGCGGCCACCGCCCGGGAGGCCCTTCAGCTCATCGATGCCCTGGACTACGACGTCCTCTTCCTGGACGTGCAGATGCCCGGCCTGAGC
>DYIH01000295.1 GCA_020723785.1 Thermaerobacter marianensis | reverse complement strand
CTGATTCGGACCAGCTCGGGCAGCTCAAACTGCTCCGGCTGTCGCCCGCGTTTGACCAGATGGATGCGGAGGATCTCTTGCCGTTTTGTCTTCAACAGTTCTTCAGCGGTCATTTTTCGTTCCCTCGAATACAGGATAACCGATGGCCGCCAGGTGTTGGACGGCCTCCGCTTTGGAATGCTCCCGGGCATCGGCGGCGAATTCGAGCAGCGGCAGCATGATCGTCTGAAAGTCAGGGATGCTTGATAAGGCCCGATTCGGCACCGCTCCGCCGCCTCCCGGCGGGTGATGCGGCCGTGTTTCTTTATTTATTTCGACAAACGGGGAAAGGGTTCCTCCATTGCCATTTTTACCGCCGGGGGCGTCGGCATGATGAACACAGACCAAGGTTCTATTATCAAACATCCAATCCGCTGTTTGACATTACTTCATCTATTGTCGTATACTGCTTCCGGAAGGAGGGGATCTCCATGCTGAGCGGACCTTGGCCGATCGCCTTGGCCAACCTCTTGGTTAACGAAGACAAGCCGGGTGTATATGTGTTGTACCGGGATGTTCATGAACCAGCCTACGTGGGCCGCGCGGACAGGGATCTGCGCTCTCGGATCACGCCCTCGGCAGCCGAACACCGTGGGATTCGCTGGTTCTCGTTCGAGTACGCCAGCTCCGCCCTTGACGCCTACCAAAAGGAGTGCCGCTACTATCACGAACTGCTGCCGACGGACAACCAGCTCCACCCCGATGCGCCGACCTTCAGCAATGGGCGCTGCCCTGTTTGCGTCGCCAATACCTTCAAAATCATCCTCGGTCGGGGAGGAATAAGGTGAGGGTATCTTCGGAAGACCTCGCCAAGCGACTCAAGGAAGCCCGGGAGCGTGCCGGCCTGACCCAGGGGGAGGTGGCGCAACACCTGGATGTCCCGCGGTCGGCGGTCGTCCTCCTGGAGAGCGGCAAACGGAAGGTTTCCGGCTTGGAGTTGGCCCGCCTCGCCTATCTTTACGGGCGCTCCCCGGCGGATTTCTTCGCCCCCGACTTCGCCGCCGACGGGGTCGCCGTGCTCCTGCGAGCCCTTCCCGAGACGGCGGATCAAGAAGGGACGCGGGAGGCGATCCGGAAGGGCGTCGCTTTGGCCCGGGAAATCGCCAACCTCGAGGACCTGCTCGAGGTGGAGCGAGCGGCCATCGCTTTTCCGCAGTACCCCACCGCCCCCCTGCGCCGCCGCTGGGAGGCGGTGGAACAGGGGAAACGGCTGGCCCACCAGGAGCGCCAGCGCCTCGAACTCGGCTCCGCACCCCTGGAAGACCTGGGCGACCTCATGGAGAACCAAGGTGTCGTCGTCCTGGAGCTGGAGCTGCCGGACAACCTGTCCGGCTTCACGGTGCGCATGAAAGGGATCGTCGTGTGCGGGACGAACATCGCCCATCCCGGCGAGCGGCACCGGTTCTCCCTAGCCCACGAGTATTGCCACGTCCTGGCCGACCACGACCGGCCGGGGATCGTCAGCCGACGGGAGGAGGAAGACGAACTGCGTGAGGTGCGGGCCAACGCCTTCGCCGCCGATTTCCTCATGCCGGAGGACGGGATCCGCGACTACCTCTCCCGGTTGAACAAGGGCCTGCCCTCCAGGCCACGGGAAGCCGTACTTCCACCGGCCGGAGACGTGCTCTTCGTCGAGGGGCGCCTGCCCCCGGACGCCTCGGAGATCGGCATCTGGCACGTCAGTTTGCTGGCCGGCTACTTCCGCGTAAGTCGGGTCGCAATGATCTGGCGGCTCTTCAACCTCCGGCTCATCACGGAGCGGGCGCGTGACAACCTGTTGGCCGCCGAACAGGACGGTTCCGGCC
>DYIH01000294.1 GCA_020723785.1 Thermaerobacter marianensis | reverse complement strand
GTTCGAGCCGTTCGCCCTGGAGAGTCAGCCGCAGCAGGGGCGGGGTCAGGATGGTGGTGGCCAGGGTCACGATGATGGCGGCGGTGAAGAGCCGGCTGTCGATCAACCCGCGCTCCAGGCCGATGCCGGCCACGATCAGCCCCACCTCGCCGCGGGCCACCATGCCCGCCCCGATCACGGCGGCCGACCGCGCCCGGAAACCGGCCAGCAGCGCGCCGCCGCCGCAGCCGACCAGCTTGCTGGCGACGGCCACCGCCACGAGGACGGCGGAAAAAACGACGAGCGGCGCGTCCATGGCGTCGAACCGCGCCGCCAGGCCGACGCCGGCGAAGAAGAAAGACGTGAAGAAGGAAAAGGAGACGACCTCCACCTCGTGGAGCAGGTGGCGCCTCAGGTCGGTGGTGCTCAGCATCAGGCCCGCCAGGTAGGCCCCGACGATCCCGGCCAGGCCGAAGGCTTCCGCCCCGTAGGCGAAGGCCAGGGCCACCGCGATGCTGGCCGCCGTCAGGGGAACGCCCACCTGAAACCCCCGCATCCAGCGCAAAAGCGGCGGCACCAGCTTCAGGCCGGCCAGCCCGGCCAGGGCGAAGAACACCATGATCTTGAGCAGCAGCAACAGGACGCCGCTCAGGGCCGACGCCTCCCCCGATCCCCCCGAGGCTGCGGCTCCCGCCTCCAGGCCCAGGACCGTCGAAAGGACGATGAGCCCCAGGACGTCGTCCAGCACGGCGGCGGCCAGGATGGTCACGCCTTCCCGGGTCTGGAGCTTGCCCAGTTCGCGCAGGGTCTGAACGGAGATGCTGACGCTGGTGGCCACCAGCAGGGTGCCGGTGAAGACGGCGGCGGCCGCCGGAAAGCCCCACGCGCTCGCCACCGCCCAGCCCCCGACAAAGGGCACCGCGACGCCGGCCACGGCCACGGCGGACGCCCGGGCGCCGGCCCGGCGGAACTCGTCGAGGTCGGTTTCCAGGCCGGCCAGGAACATGAGGAGGATGACGCCGACCTCGGACAGTTCTTTCAACAGGGGTGTGGGCTCCAGCCAGCCGAGGAGGGCCGGCCCCAGGATCACGCCGGCCAGCAGCTTGCCGAATACGGAGGGCTGGCCGAGCCGGCGGCTGAGGTGGCCGGCCAGCTTTACCGCAAGGATGACCAGAACCATCTCCCGGAGGAAATCGAATCGCTCGAGCACCTCCGGGTCGGGCAGGAATTGCGCCGCCAAAGCGTATTTCCACCCCCCGTGTACGCGTTCCAGGTCATCATACCCCGGCGGAATGGGTGGTGTCCAGGAAGGCGGGTGCGTCCCGCAAGGATATCAAAGCCCGCCGAGTTGGAGCCTGAGATCATCCGCCAGGGGATCCAAGCTCAGCCCGGGGTGGCCGATCTCCCGCGCCAACTCCTCCGCCGTGTAGCGCTGCCCCGTGCTCCACAGTTCCCGCAGCCAGGAACCGGCCTGGCGGCTGGCGTACCAGCGGCGGCCGTGCCGCTCGGCCAGGGTCCGGGCCATCTGGGCCGCCAGGGCCCAGGCCCGCAGGTAGGCGGCGGCGTAGAAGCCGGGGTCGACGTCGGTCAGGTAGTGGGCTTCGGGATGGGCCACCCGCAGGGCATCCCCGAGCGTGCGGGCGTAAACCGTGGCCAGGGATGAGAGGCCGGCCGCCGGCGTGCCCTCGCTGACGGCGTGCAGCTTCAATTCGTAAAGAAGTTTGGCGGAGTAGCGGCGCAGCATGTAGAGTTTCTGGAAGGCGGTGAAGCGGAAGAACGCCGGGTCGCGCAGGTTCAGGAACTCGCCGCACCACGCCGGGTCGATGGTCAGGTACTACAGCAGGAAGGCGAAGGCCTCGGTGACTGCGTTGTCCCCCAGGC
>DYIH01000006.1:14608-20571 GCA_020723785.1 Thermaerobacter marianensis | reverse complement strand
GGCGATGCGCCGAACCCCCAGTTCACGGGAAAGCGCCCCCCCCCCCAGCGCCCCGCCGATGACGAACTTGAGCGCCAGCAGCTTGGGAACCTCGTGGCGGGTGACCGGCCCGCGCGCGATGCCGCGGAAATGGTCCAGCACCCGCTCCGCCGTCACCTGTCGTCGGAAGACATCGTAGAGCCGCTCGTTCGGGGCGAACAGGCTGATGTCGGCGGTGTCGCCCTTGTCGCCGCAGCGTGCCTGGGCGATGCGGCGCAGTTGGATCGTCGGCATGATGCACCTCCTCCTCGAGCTACCCTGATCGGGACATGGGTGGTGAAGTACTTCACCGCCCACGGGGCGGAAACCCTTCGTGACCCCTGCGCAACGACGGCTGCCCGGCGGCCGCGCGACCATTCGCGGGCGTTGCTCCGGCGCGGGCGGCGCTCCGGCGCAACCGGCGGTCACGTCGCTTCCGTGACCTCGACCCGCACCCACGGTTCCACCAATTCCCGCGGGATGTACACGGCCTTTTGGCCCAGCAGTTCACGCACCGGGAGCATGCCGGACAGCCCGCCGATGAAGGGCGGACCGTTCAGCGACAGGGGCGGGAAGAGGCGCCCCAGCCGCGCCGCCTCTTCGCGGGTGCGGGTGCGGACGGCGATGCGCAGGAAGACCTCGTTCAATTCCGCGGCGCCGGCCGGGTCGGCCAGGGGGCCGTGGAGCGCGTTGAACCCCAGGTACTCGACGTGCACCGCCTCGGGCGCGAGGCCGCTGTCGGCCATCTGCCGGCGTATGATCCATTCGGCGCGGCGTGCCTTGGCCAGGGCGTCCGGCCAGGCGTAGCCCATCATGCCCACGCCCAGGAAGCCGTCGGTATAGCCGATCAGGCCCTTGAGCGCCGACGGCGCCGGGCGGCCCCGGCAACCCTCGACCCGCACCCTGTCCGGGCCGCAGTGCACCAGGCGGATGCCGGTGAAGTCGACCATCACGTCGGGGTTGGCATAGGCGGCTGGGTCGTGGACCTCGTAGAGGAGCTGTTCCTTGACGGTGTCGGGGCTGACCCGGCCGCCGGTGCCCGGCGCCTTGGTGATCACCAGGTCGCCTTCAGCGGTCACCTCGGCGATCGGGTAACCGATGCGATCCATGTCGGGGATGTTCCACCAGTCGCCGCTGAAATTGCCCCCCGTACACTGGGCCGAACACTCCAGCAGGTGGCCGGCGGTGACCCCCACGGCCAGCCGGTCCCAGTCGCCGGCGGCCCAGCCGAATTCGTGCAGCAGGGGCGCCAGGAAAAGGGAGGCGTCGGCCACCCGTCCGGTGATGACCACGTCGGCGCCGCGTGCCAGGGCCTCGGCCACCGGGCGCGCGCCCAGATAGACGTTGGCGAACAGCACGCGTTCCGGCAGGTCGACAGCGACGCCGGCCGCCCGCAGTTCGTCAATGCGCGGCAGCAGGTCGTCGCCGGTAACGGTGGCCACGCGCAGGCCGCGCAGCCCCAGTTCGCGGGCGGCGGCCAGCACCTGGTCGCGGGCGCCGGCCGGGTTCAGGCCGCCGGAATTGCTGACGAGGCGGATGCCGCGTTCGGCGCACACCGGCAGCAGGGCGCGGGCAATGGCGGCGATGTCCTTGGTGTACCCCAGCGACGGGTCCTTCTGGCGGTCCTTCTGCAGGATCGCCAGGGTCAGTTCCGCCAGGTGGTCGAAGCAGATGTATCGGACGTCGCCGTGCCGGGCCGTGTCCAGGGCGCCCCGCACCGTGTCGCCGTAGAAGCCCATGCCGGCGCCGATGCGCACCGTCTTCGCCGCCTCGTCAGTGGCCACCCCCGCCGCCCCCCTCGCCGTCGGCACCCCCACCGCCCCCCTTGCCGGCCTCGCGCGGCCGCGTCGTCTCCTCCACCAGTTCCGCCAGGTCACGGACGCTGACCTCGCGCTCCCCCTGCCGCGCCTTGACCCCGTCCTCCAGCATCATCAGGCAGAACGGGCAGGCCGCCGCGATCGTATCGGCGCCGGTGCCCACCGCCTCGCCGGCCCGGGCGTGATTGATCCGCGCTCCCGTCTCCTCCAGCCAGGCGCGCCCGCCGCCCCCGCCGCAGCAGAATCCCCGGTCGCGGGAGCGGGTCATCTCCACGCGCTCGGAGCCGGGGAGCCGGTCGAGGACCGCGCGCGGCTCGTCGTAGGTGTCGTTGTAGCGCCCCAGGTAGCAGGGGTCGTGGTAGGTCAGCCGGCGCGCCGCTCCGGCGCCTGCGCCGTCGCTCAACCGGAGCCGCCCCTCAGCCAGCAGGCGGGCGATGAACCGGCTGTGGTGGATGACCTCGAACTCGCCCCCGAACCGGGGGTACTCGTTCTTCAGCGTGTTGAAGCAGTGGGGGCAGGCGGTGACGATGCGGGTCACGCCGTACCCCTGCAGGGTGGCGATGTTCTGCCGGGCCAGCACCTGGAACAGGTACTCGTGGCCGATACGCCGGGCGGGGTCGCCGGTGCAGTTCTCCTCGGGACCCAGCACGGCGAAACGCACCCCGGCCCGCTGCATCACCCGCGCGAAGGCCCGCGCCACCCGCTGGTTGCGTTCGTCGAAGGCGGCGGCGCAGCCGGCCCAGTGCAGCACGTCGATCTCCCGGGCATCGCCCACCTCGGCCATCTCCGGCACGCCGAGGTCCCGGTACCAGTCGCTGCGGGAGGCCGTCGCGCCGCGGAAGGGGTGGCCCCGCGCCTCCAGGCCCCGCATGGCCTCCTGCATGCCCGGCGGGAAGTCGGACCGCTCCATCACCAGGTAGCGGCGCAGGTCGATGATCTTGGGCACGTGTTCGATGAACACCGGGCACTCGGTCATGCACGCCCGGCAGGTGGTGCAGGACCAGAGGGTCTCCTCGGCGATCACCTGCCCGATGAGCGGCGACGGCCCCTCCCCCGCCTGCGGCCCTGCGCCGGCCACGCCCCCGACGCCGGCCGCACCCCCGGTTCCCGCGCCCGCATGTGCCCCGGCGCTGCCGCCCGCTCCGTCCCCGCCGCCGGCCCCGGCCGCACCGCCGCGCCGCCTGGCGGCCAGCAGCCCCGGCCCCGCTTCTCGCAGGTGCCCCCGCAGGTCCAGGATGACCATCTTCGGCGAGAGGGGTTTCCCCGTGTTGTAGGCCGGGCAGGCCTGCTGGCAGCGGCCGCACTCCATGCAGGCCGACAGGTCGAAGAGATCCTTGACCGAGAAGTCGGTCAGCCGCGCCGCCCCCAGGGTCTCACTCGCCTCCAGGTCCAGAGGACGAAGGGCGCCCTTGGGCTCCAGGGAACGGAAATAGATGTTGGCCGGCCCGGTCACCAAATGGAAGGCCTTGGTCCAGGGCAGGGCGGCGATGGCGGCGAAGGCCAGCGCCGCGTGGCTCCACCAGAGGGCGGCATGCCAGGCCCGCGCCGTCTCCACGGACCAGCCCAGGGCCTTGACTCCGGCCGCGATCGCCGAACCGATTGGCGACCAGGCCGCCCAGGGGTCGCCGGTGGCGGCGATGCGCAGCCCTTCGAGGGCGAACCCCTGCGCCAGGATGACGAAGAGCGCCCCCAGGGCCAGCCCGTCCATGGCGTTCGTGTTCAGCCGGTCGGGCCGGATAAGGTAGCGCTTGGCCGCCGCCATGGCCACGCCGGCCATCGCCAGCAGTCCGAAGATATCGAGGGTGAGGGACTGGAAGTAGAGGTAGAAGCGGCCCCGCATGACGGGGATGCCGAAGTCCTGGTGCACCATGACCACCAGGGTGCCCACGGTCAGGACGGCGATGCCCCAGGAGAACAGCAGGTGAAAGACGCCCGAATAACGGTCACGCAGCACCCGCAACTGGGCCAGGGCGTAGAGCGCCAGGCCGCGCAGGCGCTCGCGTGGGCTGGCGCCGCGCCGTTCGGCCCGGCCCAGCCGCCACAACTTGTAGTGCCGGTGGTAGAACCCGTGCCCGAAGACCGCCAGGGCCGCGGCGAACATCAGGTACATGGGCCAGACCGGCCCGACGTTCCAGTAGACCTCACGCGTGGCCGCCGCCACGACGTCCTGGCCGGCCGCCGCCTGGAAGCCGGCCGCCCCGGCGCCGGACTGGCCGCCGCCGGGTTCAGGGTGGCGGCCGCCGCGCCCGGGGAGCCGCTCACCGCGCGAGACGCTCCCTGAGCTTGCGAGTCAACGCCGGCACCACCTGGCGGTAGTCGGCGGCGACGCCCAGTTCCGCCCGCTTGTAAATGGGCGCCTCCGGGTCCTTGTTCACCGCCACCACGTGCTTGGCCGCCGAAATGCCGGCCAGGTGCTGGCTGGCCCCGGAGATGCCGATGGCGATGTAGAGGTCGGGGGCGACGATCTTCCCCGTCTGCCCGACCTGCCAGGCGGCCGGCGCCCAGCCGGCGTCCACCGCAGCCCGCGAGGCCCCCAGCGCCGCGCCCAGGAGGCCGGCCAGTTCCTCCAGCATGCCGAAGCCCTCCGGCCCGCCCACGCCGCGCCCGCCGGAGACGATCACCCGGGCCTCCTCCAGGGACGGACCGGCCTTGTCCTCGGCCTGCCGTTCCACCACCCGGGTGCGGGCCGCCACGCCATCCAGGGCCACCTCGACCGGGACGACCTCCGCCGCAGCCCCCCCTGACGGCGCAGGGTCGAAGACCCGCGGGCGCACCGTCGCCACGAACGGCCCCCGGCCCGCCGCCACCTCGGCCATCGCCTTGCCGCCGTAAACCGGACGGGTGAAGACGATCTCGCCGCCGTCGGCCCGGATGCCCACGCAGTCGGTGACCAGGGCGCCGCCCAGCCTGTGGGCCAGGCGCGGCGCCAGTTCCCGCCCGACGTCGCCGGCGCCGAAGAGGATCACGTCCGGTCCGGCCCGGCGGCAGACGACCTCGACGGCCGCCAGGTAGCGGTCGGCCTGGTACTCGTCCAGCGCCGGGCTCTCGACGAGGTAAACCGCGCCTGAGCCCCGGTCCGCCGCGTCCCGGGCCGCCTCCGCCGCCGCACCGCCGGCACCGCCCACGACCACCGCCGCCAGTTCACCGCCCAGGGACTCCGCCAGGGCGAGGCCGCCGCCGATCAGTTCCGGAAGCTGCCTGTCCCGCACCTCCGCCGGGGCGAAACCGAAGACCAGCACCTGCATGCCGCCACCCCCTCGTCTCGAGCACCTTCAGCGCCAGGATCCTTTCCGCCAAGGCCTCGGCCTGGGCCTCGGGCGAGTCCCCGCCGACCATCTCGCAGGCCGTTTCCCGCTCCGGTATGAACAGCCGGCGCAGCGCCACGCGCGGCGCCGTCGCCGCCGGGTCGACGCCCAGGTCGGCCGCCGTCCAGACGGTGAGCGGCTTCTTGAACGAGGCCATGACGTCCTTGACCTTGGGGATGCGGGGAACGTTCACGTCGGCGTTGGTCACCGTGGCCAGGGCCGGCAACCGCGCCTCCACCACCTCGTAGCCCCCGGGCGTCTCGCGCTTGAGGCGCACCGCCTCCCCCGCCGGTTCGCCGGACACGGCCGAGGCCACCGTCGGCACGCCCAGTTCCTCGGCCAGCAGCAGGCCCACCTGCCCGGCGTCGGTGTCTGCCGCCTGGCGCCCGCAGAGGACCAGATCGGCGCCCCCCAGCCTGCGTATCGCCGCCGCCAGGACCGCCGCCACCGCGAAGCCGTCCAGCCGCCCCAACCCCTCCCCCGGCGCGCCGAGCCCGTCGTCGTCCACCCGCACCGCCGCGTCGGCCGTCATGGCCAGGGCCTTGCGCAGCGCCTCCTCCGCCGGCTTGCCGCCCAGGGTCAGGGCGGTCACCTGGCCGCCGCCGGCCTTTTCGCGCAATTGCAGGGCCACCTCCAGGGCGATCTCGTCGAAGGTGCTGATGACCCGCGACGCCCGCCCAGGCGCCGCCTCTTTGCCGTCGGGGTCCAATCGGAAGTCCCGCTGGGGCAGCTCCGGGTCCAGGACCTGCTTGACGCAGACGACGATCCGCACTCCCGGCCTCCTCTCATCACCGGCGGCCTCCATCGGGGCCGCGTTTCTAGT
>DYIH01000006.1:0-14598 GCA_020723785.1 Thermaerobacter marianensis | reverse complement strand
CCAACCGATTCATTTATCGTCTTTCCAGGCTTCCGGGTTGACCGGGTGCTCCGGGCACCCGCCCCCGGATACCTCGGGGGTGGGTGTTGACGCGGACGCGCGGTCGCGGTTCCTTTGGCGGGATGCACGGTCCACCACATCGCTCGCCGGCGCCAGGTCTTCGCGGCGATGCGGTGCCCGCGCTCCATTCGTTCCTGCAAAGAGAGCTTGGCCGGAATGCGCCCGCACGGCGCCGGAGTATCCCGCGACGCCGAGCAAGGCTTCGCGACTCATGCAAAATGCTTATGCATGACGGCAGTATGCACCACGGTAATAAGGTTTTGACGAGGCCCCGGAATGCCTTGTCGCACAAACTTTCCCAGGCACGGATTATACGTCTGGTTAATGAGCCTGGCGCACGTTTGACTTCGTCGCTCAGGGTGCCGTCTTGCAAGACGCCGCTCTTCCGATCGGCGAACCGCCGGTACCCGCCGCGGCCAAGGACCGGTCGAAAAAAGAAGGCGGCGAGAAGTCGGGGCTCCGCCTCAGAACGTCGCCAGGTACTGCTCCACCTCCCAGGCGTGGACCTGGGTGCGGTAGATATCCCACTCCAGCATCTTGGCCTCCAGAAAGCGGTGGTAGATGTGCTCGCCCAGGGCGGCCTGCACCACCTTGTCCTTGCGCAACTCCTCGACGGCCTGCGCCAGGCTGCCGGGGAGGCTCTCCACGCCCAGCTCGGCCCGCTCCTTGGCCGTCATCGTGTAGACGTTGCGCTCCACCGGAGACGGCGGCTTGAGCCTGTTCCTGATGCCGTCCAGGCCGGCCGCCAGGGTGACCGCCATGGCGAGATAGGGGTTGCAGGACGGGTCCGGCGAACGCAGCTCCAGGCGCGTGGAGATGCCGCGCTTGGCCGGGATGCGGATCATCGGACTGCGGTTGCGGAAGGCCCAGGCGATGTTCACCGGCGCCTCGTAGCCGGGGACCAGCCGTTTGTAGGAGTTGACCAGCGGGTTGGTGACGGCGGTGAACCCCTTGGCATGCCTGATCAAACCGCCGATGAAAAAGCGCATCACGTCGGAGAGCCCGTCCCTGGCCTCCGGGTCGTGGAAGGCGTTCCGCCCGTCCCTGAACAGGGACATGTGCATGTGCATGCCGGAGCCGTTCACGCCGAAGAGGGGCTTGGGCATGAACGTGGCGTGCAGGCCGTGCTCGGCGGCGATGGTGCGCACCACGAACCGGAAGGTGACTATGTTGTCGGCCGTCGTCAGGGCATCGGCGTACTTGAAGTCGATCTCGTGCTGGCCAGGGGCCACCTCGTGGTGGGAGGCCTCGATCTCGAAGCCCATCTCCTGCAGGGTCAGCACCATGTGGGCGCGAGCCGCCTCGCCCTGGTCCACGGGGGCCAGGTCGAAGTAGGATGCCTGATCCTGGGTCTCGGTGGTGGCCTCGCCCTTCTCGTTGCGCAGGAACATGAAGAACTCCGGCTCCGGGCCGACGTTGAGCGTGTAGCCCATCTCCTCGGCCCCGGCCAGCGCCCGCCGCAGGCAGCCCCGCGGGTCGCCCTCGAAGGGGGTGCCGTCGGGGTTATACACGTCGCAGATCAGGCGGGCGGTGGTGTAGCCCTCCTTCTCCTTCCACGGAAAGATCGCGAACGTGTTTGGATCGGGCCGCAGGTACATGTCCGATTCCTCGATGCGCACGAAGCCCTCAATCGAGGAGCCGTCGAACATCAGCTCGTTGGCCAGGGCCTTGTCCAACTGGGAGATGGGGATGTCGATGTTCTTGATCACGCCGAGGATGTCGGTGAACTGGAGCCGGATGAACTGGACCCCCCGCTCCTTGACCAGACGCTTGACGTCGTCCGCCGTGTACCGTTGCTGTCCCACTGGCTTCGGCTACCTCCCTTTCTCCTCTTCCCTCCGGTCGAGGATGCGCATGAGTTTGGCCCGGTCGCTGACCGGGTAGAGGGAGCGCAGCGTCTCGCGGCCCATCCGCCCCCGGCCGGCGTACTCGTCCAGGTAGTCCAGGGGGGAGCCGTCCACCGCTTCCTCCGCCAGTATTTCTTTGATACTCTTCAGGCTATATCCTTCCGCCATGAGCTTCTTGATCGTCTGGAGCCGCTCCACCTGAGCGGGTGTGTACAGGCGCTGCTTCCCCTCGGTGCGGGCCGGCTCCACCAGCCCCTTGGTTTCGTAGTACCTGATCTGACGCGCCGTCAGCCCCGTCAGCCGCTCCACGGAACCGATCGGATAGATGGGAACGTTCTTGCCCGGCATTCCTGTCATGATCGGTGGCACCCCGCAAAAGTAAAAAGGATCACATAATCATGGTAGGGCCGCCGCATAGTTTTGTCAACTATAGGTAAAATTATTTCACAGGGCCTTGAGCAGGAAGAGGCCGACCATCAGGCCGGCGATGGCCAGTTGCCCGGCCAGTGAGAAGAGCAATCCCAGGGCGCTGCCCATGCCGCTGCGGGTGGCCTCGCGCCACGAACGGCCCACGAGCAGTTCGGTGAGCAGGGCGCCGATGAACGGACCGAGGGCCAGGCCAAGCGGGCCGAGCCAGATGGTTCCGGCGACGCCTCCCAGGATGGCGCCGGCCACGCCGGCCTTGGAGGCGCCGAACCGGCGCGCGCCGAGGGCCGCGGCCGCGTAGTCCAGCAGAACGGCGGCCAGGGTCACGAGCGCGAAGGCGATCAGCCAGGCGCCGCCGATGACCTGGAACCCGGTGAACCAGGCGTAAAGGAGGACGGCCAGGAAGATCAGGGGCACGCCTGGCAGCCCCGGGATCAGGGTGCCGGCCAGCCCGGCGAAGATCAGGATGGATACGATTCCGATCATTAGCCACTCCACGGCTGCCACCCTCTGTTATTTGCAAATCCCGGAACATCGTCCCTGTGTCGCATACCTGAATCCAACCACCGCCAGCAACGTGCCGTTCATTTCTCATTGTCCGCCTGTTTCCGGAGACCCGGTCGCCACCGGCCCGGCCGGGTGCGGTGTCGCGCACACCGGGCAACGCCCGGATTCCAGGGTCTCGGCCCGGAGCTCCAGGGGCGCGGCGGCACGGGCCGCCGCGGCGCCTTCCTCCCGGCCGAGGCGGCGCCCCCAGGCAAAACCGGCCAAGACCAAGAAGAGCGCCGCCACCAGGTAGGGTAACAAATTCGTCATGCCGCCACCCCGTCCTTCGGGCGCCGTTCCCCGCCGGTCAGCCCGATGATGAGCCCCCCGATGAGCAGGGCCGCCAGGGCTTTCGCCGGGGTCAGGAACACGGCCAGCAGCCCCGCTGCGGCCCCGGCCAGCGCGATCTCCACCCGGCTCGCACCGCTCCCTGCCCCGCCGCGCCGGGCGTCGAACGAACCGTCGTACAGGTCGTCGGCAGCCTGCAGGGTGAACATGACGCAGAGGGCGCCGAACATCTCCCGCGTGCCCGCGGCGACGGCGCCGGCGCCGGCGGCCAGCAGCGCTTCCTGCCAGCCCCGCAGCCGGCTGGGCTGGAGCGCCGGCGCGCCCTCGCGGCCCCAGGCCATCCCCAGGGCATAGGCGGAAAGAAAGAGCGTCCCGGCCGCCAGGGCGTCGCTCAGGCCGGCCAAGGCCAGGCAGGCCAGGGCATAGGCCGGCGCGCTCCCCCCCAGCGCCGACGCCCAGTTGGGACGGCCGGCGGCCGCGTCCCGTTCCCGGTCCAGGCAATCGTCCATGAGCTTCACGGACGCCGCCGTCAGGGCCACGGCCGCCAGCAGCCGCAGCAGGGCGATGACGCCCGGATCAGAGATGATCCCAGACAAAGGCCTTCACCTCCCGGAAACCGCGGCCGTCCAGAGCCGAAACGGGTATCACCCGCCGGGAGGGGAACTCCCGCGCGATCTTCATCAGGCCGGCCTGGGCCCGGGGGAGGTCCATCTTGTTGGCCAGGACGGCATAGGGGCAACGCAGGGACGCGAAGGCGGCCACCTGCCTGTCCACCTCGCCGATGGCCCCCGCCGCGTCCCGGCTGCCGGCGGCCGCGGCGTCCATCACGTGGAGCACCAGTTCGGCATGGCGGAGCGCCCGCAGCGCCTGGGCCTGGGCCGCGCGGACGTCGGCGGCCCCGTGCACGCCGTCGGTCAGCCCCCCCGTGTCGCACAGCCGGAACGCCTTGCACCCCTTGCCCCGCGGCAGTTGCAGCTCAACGGCCTGCAGGCCGCGGGTGGTGTGAGGGCGGTCGTCCACCAACAGCTCACGGGCGCGGGCGACCGGGTAGCGGAACCGTTCCCGCGATCCGTCGGGCCAGGTCACGTCCAGGTCCAGGTCCTTGACGCCCATGTGGTCGGCGAAGTTGATGAGGAAGAGGGTTTTCCCCGCGTTGGCCTGGCCGACGATGAGGCAGCCCCCGGCCCGGCCTCCCCCTCCCCCGCTCCCCGCGGTCGGCACCCGGGCGATCCCCCTTTTCCACCCCGGCTGATACTCGATCCGATGAGGGCTTCGATATGTCGGCCCCACCGCCATCGGACAGGGTGGGGACCGGCGTCATGCCATGGACGCCCCGGCATCATGCGGGAAGGCCGTTGCCGGCGGCGCGGCGGTTGTTCCCCATTTCCGTCGCCATGAAGGCTGTCACCTGCCGCAACAGGTCGAAACCGGAATCGGACCGGAACCCCGGCGGCGTGCCGGCCTCGCCCGGGACCCCGGCCTGGGCCAGGGCACCTTCCAGGTCGGCGGCGGTGATGCGCATCAGGTCCTCCCGGCGGTGGCGGTTCTCCCGGACGAGCCGCACCGCCTGCCTGCGGATGGCCCGCTCGACGATGTTCCGCACGAGGCGGGCGTTGCCGCAGCCGGCGGCCCCGGCGGCTTCGGGCCGGCGCAGCAGCCGCGCCAGTTCGAGGCGGGCCTCGTCCGTCAACCGGTAGTCCCTCCGGGTCGCCATGTGCTCGGCGATGCGCACCAGTTCCTCCACGGCGTAGTCGGGGAAGTCCAGGTGGATGGGAAACCGGGAGCGCAGCCCGGGGTTCTGGCGCAGGAACCACTCCATCTCGTCCCGGTAGCCGGCGAGGATGACCACCAGGTTGGCGCGATGGTCCTCCATGGCCTTGACCAGGACGTCGATGGCCTCCTTGCCGAAGTCCTTCTCCCCGCCCCTGGCCAATGAATACGCCTCGTCGACGAAAAGAATGCCGCCCAGCGCCCGCCTGATCTGCTCCCGTGTCTTCTGGGCCGTATGCCCGATGTACTCCCCCACCAGGTCGGCCCGTTCGACCTCCACCAGGTGGCCCTTCTCCAGGACACCCATCTCCTTGAACAGCCGGCCCAGGCTCCGCGCCACCGTCGTCTTGCCCGTGCCCGGGTTGCCCCGGAAGACCATATGTAGCACCACCGGTTCGGCTGTCAGGCCCGCCGCCTGCCGCCGCCGCTGCACCTCCACGAAGGCCTGCAACTCCTGGATCAATTCCTTGATCCGATCCAGGCCGATCAGGCCGTGGATCTCCTCCAGAACGCGCCGCAGTTCCTGGGCGGTGGGCGCGCCGGCCCTGCCCGTCGCCGCCGCTCCCGCCGGCGGTGCCGCCGCCCCGGGGGAGCGGGCTTGTTCCACATCCGCGAAAAGACGGAAGGCCTCCGCGGGGGAGACCTTCCCGGTTTCCAGCCAGCCGATCACTTCCTCGATCGAGTCGGGCGCATTCGGCCCCTTGGGGCGCCACGCTTTATCCATCCACGATCCCTCCGTTGCGCGTCACCAGTATACGCAACAGCGCCGCAAAGGGGTGCCAGTTAAACCTCATTCCTCCGGTATCCAGTCGCCTATCAGCGGGTAGCGGTAGTGGCGGCCGCGAAAGGCGTTCACCGCGGCGACGACCGCCAGGACGGCCAGGGCGACATAAAAGGCGAACGCGATCAGCGCCAGCCCGAAACGCCCGGGGAAGACCGGCCGCAGGAGCCCGAAGGAGCCCAGGCCCAGGATGGCCAGCAGCCACCTCGATACCATGACGGCGAGTTGAAACCCGATGGCCTGGCGGGCGTGGTTGGCCACGAAATACGACCTCTCCCGCTGGACAAAGTAGATGACGAAGGCGATCAGCAGGCCCATCCCCCCGAGCAGGTAGCCCAGGTGGGCCAAACCGCTCCAAAACCTTTCATCCGGCGAGCGCTGCACCGACATCCCTCCCAGAACCCATCTTCTGCCGCGGGGTGGTGATTCCTGCCGGCAGGTCCGAAACCGACTCCCCGGAGCGTTTGGCATCAATGCTGTTTGTCCGTGGTGGAAGGTCCGGGATAAAAAAATTGCGGTCATTGTCAACAACATTTATGATTATATCAAGGGGGGTCATCCGATGCAGGATTTGCAAGACCTGCAGGATTTGTTCCATCCTCCGCATGGTGAGCGGACGCTCCCATCCGACGACGCATCCCTCGGGGAACCTTCACATACCGGCCGTCCCTTGGTGAATATATATCCTTCATATACCACTGCTACGCGGGATCCGCCGGATGCGGCTCGACATCGGCCGGCCGGATACGAATCGGCCCACCCAGGCGCCCGGAACAGGGGGCCGGTGACCATGCGCTGGACCTTGGCCGCCACCGCGGCGTCGCTGGCCGTCTGCCTCGCGGTGTTGGGCTGGTATTACATCGCCTTCATTCCATCCCTGCCCGAGAAAGCCGTCCAGGAATACCTTGCCGCTCTCCGCCAAGGCCGCATGAACCAAGCCGCAGCCTTCTGGGTCGAAACCCCCGAGGCGCAATTTCTGGCGGAACGTTCGAGCCGGAGCCTTGTGCTCTACGGCATCCATCCGCGGTTCCAGTCGGAAGAGGTTTCCTATTTCGTCCCCGGGCAGGAAAAGCCACTCCCCCGCCACGCGCCCGCCGCCTCCCTGCGGGCCGTCCGCGTCCGCTTGAGCGGCCTCATCGTTCTGAGCGACGTCCCCTACCGCGCATCATTCTTGGTCGAGGACATCAACCGGAACCGCCCCCTGTGGTGGCTCTACAAAGAGTGGCGGATCAGCCGCATCGAGGGGCTGGAGTGGCTGAAGCAGGTCCCGGCCGCCCGGTGAAAACCCGGCGGCGCTCATACGCCGGGCTCCTCCTCGTCGCGGACGTACCTGATGACCTCCACGTCTTCCAGGGTGACCAGTCCCTTCCGCACCGTTTCCTCGAGGAACGGCAGGAGCTTGGCGACGCGGTCGGCCCGGTCGACGATCTCGATCAACACCGGCAGGTCGGTGGACAGGTCGAGCAGACGGGCGGCGCGAATGCGCCTGTTGGCCCCGTAGCCCTCGATGCCGCGCAACACGGTGGCGCCCGCCAGGCCCAGCTCCCGCGCCTTGAGGACGATGGCGTTGTACAGGGGCCGTCCATGGTGGTGGTCGCTCTCCCCGATATAGATGCGCAGGCACTTGGCCGGTCCCTCGATCTTCACGCGATCCCCCCCTTCCGTCAGTAGCGCCCGCTGATGAGATACAGCAGTGCACGGGCGAGGACGGCGCCGGCCCAGGTCGCCGCCAACCCCGCCACGGGGCTCCCCAGGGCATACCACGCGGCCAAGGTGTAACTCTTCTCCCTGAGCAGGCCCAGGGTTTCGAAAGACCAGGAGGAAAAGGTGGTGTACCCTCCCAGGAAGCCGATGAATACCAGGGCGCGGATTTCCGGAAGCAGCGCAGCTCGTTCCACGAATAAGAAATAAAGGAAACCGAACACGAAACACCCGGAGAGGTTGACCAGGAAGGTCCCGAGAGGGAAGGCGGAGCCGGTGCGGCCTTGCACCAGGCCCGCCAGCCAAAACCGGACCACGGCACCGCAGGCGCCTCCCAGGGCGATAAGCAGGAATTGTCTGCTCACCGGTCGTCACCCGTAGAAGCCGTTCGCCACGCCCGTCCCCTTATCCTTCAGCAACGGGGAGGACATGGGCGCCCTTCCGGCGAAAAACGACTCAATGGGCGCGATGATCGGGACACCCCTGAACGCAACCGTTTCCAGTCACGCCTCCCCCCTGGGCGTCCTCCGCCTGTACGTCACGGACACAGGCCTGTGCCGCCTGGACTTGCCGGGCGATGAAGCGTCGGCACCCGGGAGCGGCCTGACGGTCCGAGAGGCCGTAGACGACGAGCACGCTCCCTTCCATGCCCAATTGGCCGAGTACTTCGGCGGCCGGAGGCGCGTTTTCGACCTCCCGCTCGACCTCCGTGGCACGCCCTTCCAGCGCCTCGTATGGGAGGTGATGCGGGCGATTCCGTGGGGGGAGACGCTGACCTACGGCGAGATCGCCCGGCTGATCGGGGCGCCGGGGGCGGCGCGGGCCGTGGGGCTGGCGTGCGGCGCCAACCCGGTGCCCATCGTCGTGCCCTGCCACCGGGTGGTAGCGGCAGGGGGACTGGGGGGATACTCCTCAGGGGCGGACGTCAAGCGGTTCCTGCTGCGGTTGGAAGGCACCGCCGTCTAGGCCGGCGATGGGCGCTGCCGGCTCGCCCATCACCACCTCGACGCGGTGGCGGCGGCCGTCGCCGTGGGGGCGGATCAGATTGCCCTCCACGGGCTGCCCGTCCACGGTGACCTTTCTGACACCCCACACCCGGTGCTCCGGGTTGTGGACGGTGATCTCGTAAACGGCGCCGCGGAAGGCTCGGCTCGCCTTGAAGCCGTCCCACCCGGCGGGGATCACCGGGTCGACGCGCAGGCCCCCGAGCTCCGGACGGATGCCCAGGATGTAGTCCAGGCAGGCGCGGAACATCCAGGCGGCCGTCCCCGTCATCCAGGTGAACTCCCCCTGTCCGAAGAAAGGCGAGTCGGCGCCGTAGATGTACTCGGCGTAGACGTAGGGCTCCGCCTTGTAGAGGTCGGGGTGGCGGCCGCGGGTGATGAAGGACGTCTTCTTCCACAATTCGTAGGCTCGTTCCCGCCGCAGGAGGGCCTCGGCGATGACCGCCCACGTCACCGTGTGGCAGAATACCGTGCCGTTCTCCTTCACGCCGGGGGCGAACAGGGTGAGGATGCCGATGTGGTCGTCGATCTCCCGGTAGGCGGGCAGGAACAGGCAGGGGCCGTACGGCGTGTCCAGCCGCTCCCTGACCGCGTCCAGGCAGCGGAGGGCCCGCTCGTGATCGGCAACGCCGCTGAGGACGGCCCAGGTCTGGGCGTTCAGGTAGATCTGGCCGTAGCGGTTCCGGCGGCTGCCGAAGACCTCGCCGTGATCGGTCGTGCCACGGATGTACCAATCACCGTCCCAGCAGAAGCGGTTGACCGCGCCGGCCACGTCGCGGTAGGCATCTTCCCAGTGGGCGGCCTGGGCCTCGTCGCCGCGGGCGCGCGCCAGCTCCGCCATGTCCCGCAGCATCCAGCACAGGAAGTGGGCGGTCATCACGCTCTCGCCCTTGCCCTCGATGCCCACCTGGTCCAGGGCGTCGTTCCAGTCGGCCTCGCCCATGAGGGGGATGCCGCGGGGGCTGCGCCGTCCCATGGTGAAGGCCAGCGACCGCTGGACGTGCTCGTAGATCGTCCCCTCGCCGCCGTCGTAGTAGGGAACGGCCTCGTCCAGGATGGACAGGTCGCCCGTCTCCCGGATCACCCAGACGGTGGCCAGGACCGGCCAGAGGGCGTCGTCGGAGTGGCCGGTGCGGGGACCCAGGTCGGTGATCGGGTCCCAATTGTGCAGGGTGCCGCCGTCCCGGAACTGGTGCCGCCACATCATCCGCAGCTTTCGCTTGCCCCACTCGGGGTTGATCGGCAGGACGCCCAGGAGGTCCTGGGAGCTGTCGCGGAACCCGACGATGGAGCCGCCGCCGATGTAGTAGGAGACCATGCGCGACCAGTTGAAGGTCACCCAGCACTGGAGCTTGTTCCAGATGTTGAGCGAGAGGTCGAAGTCGGGATCGGGCGTCTCCACCCAGACCTTATCCACATAATCCTGCCAGAACTGCTGCAGCCGGGCGAACTCGGCGTCCGCCGTGGCCAGGTCGGTGTACTTGCGGACGTGGCCGTGAACGTCCTCCCGCCGGTCGGCCGCCCCCAGCACGACGTTGAAGACCGTCTCCTGGCCCGGCGCCAGGTCGACGTGGCCGTGGAGGGCGGCGACGCAGTCCCGGCCGTGGGCCGTCGAGTTGTGGCAGCGGCCCCGTTCCACGGCGACCGGGTTGGCCAGGGAGCGGTACATACCCAGGAAGGACTCCCGGAGGCCGTCGTAGGAGACGACGGGGAAGCCGGCCCCCATGAAGGCCGTCTTGGGCCACTGCAGGTGGGGCTTGGCGGGGCCGTGGCCAACGCTCCACAGGCGCATCCCGGCCATCAGCACGCCGTTCTCGTAATCGATCGTCTTGAACAGGTTGGCGAAGCTGGTCTCCAGGAGGTCGAACCCGTAGCTGCCCAACGCCCATTCGACGAACGCGAACACCGACAGGCGGCGCGGCCGGCCGCTCCGGTTGGCGAGCCGGACCCGCCACACCTCCAGCGGTTCGTCGAGCGGGACGGAGAAGCGGATCTCCCCGGCGATGCCGTCCGTCTCCGAACGGATAATCGTGTACCCCAGGCCGTGGCGGCACTCGAAGGTTTCGCAGGGCGCCTGGACCGGCTGCCAGTTGATGGTCCAGAACCGGCCCGTCTCCTCGTCACGCAGGTAGACGTACCGCCCCGGACGGTCCTCCAGGACCATGCCGGCGGGGTGTGCCCGCGTCAGCCGGTGGTAGCCGGAGCTGTGAACGAAGGAATAGCCGCCGCCCGTCTGGGATACCAGGGCGCAGTACGCGCCGTTGGTAAGGTAGTTCGCCCAGGGCCGGGGCGTGGCCGGGTTGTGGATGACGTACTCCCGCCCGTCCGGCGAAAAGGCGCCGTATTCCAAGATGTGTCCCTCCATGCGCGAAAAGCGCGAAAAATGGGTCAGGACTCGGCTTCCTCGAAGAAGGAGAGCTGGTTGACGACGCCGCGGACGCCGCCGACGTTCCCGGCCACCGCTTCGGCCAGGTCCCGGTGCTGTGGGGTGTCCACCTTGCCGCGCAGGAACACGACGCCCTCCCGGCAGACCGGCCTGATCGGCAGGTGCGCCAGGCCGGGCATCTCGTGGAAGACGGTATACACATGCTGTGACAGGAACTCGTCCTGCGGATTATGTTCATCGCGGTGCTCGCGCATCAGGATCTCTCCTTTGCCGCTCCGGCGGCACGCCGCCTACCGTGCCCGCCCTCCCGTAATCGTCCTGTACCCGGACCACGTCATCCAGATCGGGAGTCGATACCTCGAAAATCTCCAGGTCCTTGTCGGCGACGATCTTATGCATCACGCCGGGCTGGATGGTCACCGCCAGCCCCTCGCGGATGGGCATGGACTCGTCGCCCAAAAGCAGCGTCCCGGATCCACGGCGGAAGAGCATGGACTCCAGCTTCCGCCGGTGGTACTGCAGGCTTAGGGCGTGGCCCGCCCGCACCTCCAGGATCTTGGCCGCGTACCTGTCTGTGACGGCCCACCAGATCTCCCGGCCCCACGGTTTCTCCACCGTTTTCACGCTCGGGCCTCCCCCGCGAATCAAGTCTGAGAAAGTATATGCCCGAGTCGCTTCTCCGCCCCAACGAACCGGAGGTCCGCCGGCGTCCCCGGAATTCCACCCCGGTGAGCCCAAAGCTCGTCGGGGACCCGATCAGGCGCCGCTCCGGGCCACGCCCTTGCGTTTCCCTTGCCTGGCCTCTAGTATGGCCAGGTAGGCCAGGAAGTAAGCCAGGAGGCTTTCCGCGCCCTGGTTCCGGTTGACGCCGTCCGGCGTGAGACCGTCGTAACCCCCCCCCGTTTCCGGGTCGTACAGGGGCACGCCGGCGGCGTTCCGCCCCAGGAACCACGCAAAGCCGATCTCCGCCATATCGTTATACTCCTGCTTGCCCGTCACACGGTGAGCCGTCAGGGCGGCCAGAACCGTGAGCGCCGCGTCCACGGGCTGCTCGTCAAAGGGCGCCTTCGTCCCGCCGCGCACCAACCACCCGCGGTTGCCGACCAGCCTGAGCCTGTCCCCCTCACAGACGACATCCGCCAGGAAGGACAGGCTCTCCACGGCCGTGGAGAGATAGGACTTCTTCCCCACCACCTGGTAAGCCAGGAATAGGGACATGGGCAGGACCGCGTTGCTGTATGTCAGGTAATCCTCGAACCAGTGCCACCCATCCCCGGCCGTCTGGCGGTACTGGTCGACCAGGCTGTCGGATAGGCGGCGGATTTCGACGTGGGCCCGGTGGTGGTCGGGCTGGGCCGTCAGGAGGTGGCAGAGGCCCAGCAGGCAGTAGCCCTTGGCCCTGGGCGCCCGCAGGCGGGACACCCAGGGGAACGCTGCGTCCATGAGGCGCCGGGCATTACAGGCAAGATTGGAGCCGGGTTGGTTCTCCAAGGTGTAGCCGCAGGCCCACAACGACCGGCCGAAGGCGTCCTCGGACCCCTCCTCATCGAGAAAGCGGCGGGAGTAGTCGACGAAATTGCGGAACTTGCCGGCAGCGTTCTGGGCATAGGACAGAAAGCCGAGATAGCGCTCGGCCAGCCGCAGGGCACGCATGTCCCGGGATTCCCTATAAAGATCGAGGGCGACGATCAAAGCCCGGGCGTTGTCGTCCGTCGTGTAGCCGGTGGACCGGTCCGGCAGGGAATAGCAGGCGTGCTGGATGATGCCCGTGCAATCGGTCAACCGGAGCAGGTGGTCCAGGTTGAGTTCCGGAAGCGGCGCCGGCGACATCTAAATCCCTCCTCTCGCCCGCGAGGACCCGGCCCCGCCGCGCCGCAAGGACCGCCGCAACCCCGGCGGCGCATCGGCCAGCAGGCGCGCCGCCGGGGCGAAAGCGGCGTCCGCGCCCAGGCTCTCCAGGAAGAGCCGCGCGTATTGATGCCCCACCCTGGACCAGCTCATCTCCCGCCCCAGGGCGGCGGCCCGCATCTCCAGGGCCGTCCGCAGTTCGGGCCTGTCCAACAACCGGTTGATCGCTTGGGCCATGCCCCCGGGGTCGCGGAAGTCGACCAGCAGCCCGCGCCCCTCGCCGAGAAGTTCTTCGGCATAGAAGTACGGGGTGGAAACTACCGCCTTGCCCAGCCCCATGGCATATGCCAGGGTCCCGCTGACGATCTGTTCGCGTCCGAGGTAGGGCGTGACGTAGATGTCCGTGGCCACCAGGTAATCGACGAGTTCCTCCTGGCTCAGGTAGGTGTCGACAAAGCGCACATGGGCCTCCAACCCCAGCGTCCGGACCATCTCCCGGAGCTTGTCCCGGTACGCCTCGCCCATGAACCGTTTGACGCCGGGGTGGGTCTGCCCCAGCACCAGGTACAGGGCCTCCGGGTGCCTTCCCACCACGTCTGGGAGGGCTTCCAGCACGTACTCGATCCCCTTGCCCGGGTTGATCAGGCCCATGGTGCAGAGCACCGAACGCCCGGAAAGACCCAGCCGCCTGCGGATCGTCTGGCGCGGCGCGACGCTCACGGTGGGTGCGCCGTGCGGGATGAAGGTGACCCGGCCGCCGTTGATCCCGTAGACTTCCCGCAGGATGTCGACGGCCAGCCGGGCCAGGACGACGACGACCTGGGAGCGTTCGGCGATGCGGCGCGTCAGCTCGAGTTTCCGCGGGTCAGGCTGGCTGAGCACCGTGTGCAGGGTCGTGACCAGCGGGATTCGCAGGGAGTAGAGGAAATCAAGCAGGTATTCCCCGTCCTCGCCGCCGAAGATGCCGAACTCGTGCTGCAGGTTGACGATGCCGCCGGCGGCGTTGGCGTAGCGGGCCGCTTCCAGGTAGTCGGCCCGGCGATCCTGCACGATCTCCAGGACCACGGACTCGCCGTATTGATGTTCCGCCGGGCTTTGGCTCATGGCGATGACCGCCGGCCCGTCCATCAGCCCGGTTTCCGCCACCGCCTCGATCAGGTGGGCGGAAAAGGTGGCCAACCCGCACCGGCGCGGCGGGAAGGTGCTCAACGTGATTACCTGTCCTCGCTCAGACGCGCTTCCTTGCACGACATTCTCCCTTCCGGCGCGGTTCGGTCAGGCGACCAGGACGCCGCGACACCGCTCGCCGTCCCTGACAACCACACCGAAACCGATCACGCTCTGCTCGACCGTCACACCGCACCCGAGGCGCGCATCGCGCCAGACCACGCTTTCCACGATGCGGCTTCCGGCGCCGATCTCGACACGCGGACCGATGACCGCCCGCGGCCCGACTACCGCCCCCGCCCCCACCCGGGCGCCGGCCCCCAGCACCGCAGGTCCGATCAGCGTCGCCGACGGGGCGACCTCCGCGCCGGCCTCCATCCAGACATGCTCTTCCGGGCCGCGGCCGGGCGGCGGCATTCCCGGAACCTCGATGCCCACGCGGCCCGCCATGATGTCCCAGTGGAGGGCCAGGTAGCGCTCCCGCGTGCCGAGATCGAGCCAGTAGGACGGGAGCGCTTGACCGTAAACGGGCACACCGGCGGCGATCAGGGCGGGGAACACCTCCCGCTCCACGGAAACCGCCCGGCCCGCGGGGATGTGTTCGACGGCGGACGGCTCCCACAGATAGATCCCCGCGTTGATCCAGGCGCCGCCGGTCCAGCCTTCCGAGGGTTTCTCGATGAATCGGCGGACGCGCCCGTCATTGTCGAGTTCCACGGCTCCGTAGCTACTAGCGTCTACCGTCCATGCCAGGCGTATGCTCACCTGCGCGCC